>JAFBAM010000116.1 GCA_019247755.1 Sphingomonas sp. | reverse complement strand
GGGCCGTTCATGGGATGGCAGCGGCAGGAACATGGGCCGTCAGTGCAGCAGGCGCTCGAGGAAGCGCTGCAGAAGATGACGGGCGAGTCCGGGCAGTTCATCGCCGCGGGCCGCACCGACGCCGGAGTCCATGCGCTCGCCATGTCGGCGCATGTTGACGTCATGAAGTCATTGACCCCGCATCGGCTGCGCGAGGGGCTGAACGCGCTGGTGCGGCCGCAGCCCATCTCGGTGCTGGAGGTGGGGGAGGTTGCGGACGACTGGCACGCGCGCTTTTCGTGCATCGGGCGGCGGTACTTGTACCGGATCTTGGCGCGGCGGGCGCCGGCGGCGCTCGATATCGGTAGGGTGTGGCACGTCGCGGTGCCGCTCGACGTCGACGCGATGCGTAAAGGTGCCGCACACCTGATCGGCCGTCACGACTTCACCACCTTCCGCTCGGCGCAGTGCCAGTCGGACAGTCCGGTGAAGACGCTTGATCGGCTCGAGGTGAGCCACGTCGGCGAAGAGATCCACGTGAGCGCGGCGGCGCGGAGCTTCCTGCATCACCAGGTGCGGTCGATGGTCGGATGCCTGGCCATGGTCGGGCGCGGTCAGTGGCAGCCCGATGATATGCGAAAGGCACTGGAAGCGAAGGACCGGGCCGCTCTCGGTTTCAATGCGCCGCCTGACGGGCTCTACTTCGTCGAGGCTTTCTACCCCTAAACAAGCATTTCCTTGGCCATCGGGCGGCTTTCCCAGGCCTGCGGGCTCGCGCTGAGCCCGTAGGCACCGGCGCAGAAGACCGCGATCAGGTCGCCTTCCTCGGCGCGTGGAAGCGCGACCTGATCGCCGAGGACGTCGAACGGCGTGCACAGGCAACCGGTCACGGTGACGGCCTCCTCTGGCGGCGCCCCAAAGCGGTTGGCGACGGCGATCGGGAAATTGGCCATGCCACGCTCGCCGAGGCTGCCGGTGGCGCCGATCAGATGATGTCCGCCACCGTCGGTGGTGAGGAAGGTCTGGCCGCAGCTTTCGGTGCGATCGAGCACGCGAGTGAGGTAGACTCCCGACTCGCCGACCAGCCACCGTCCGAGCTCGATCGTAAAGCGGGTGGTCGCGAGCGGTGAGGGCGCATTGCACAGCGTCTCGTTGAGCGCGACCGCGACCTTGTCGATGTCGAGCGGTTCGTCGCCCGGCTTGCAGGCCACGTCGAAGCCGCTGCCGAGGTTGAGCTCCGGGAGGGGCGCTCCGATCGCATCGGCGATCTCGCCGGCATGGATGACCGTCAGGCGATGCACCTCGGCGAGGGCCTCCGAGTCAAGGCATTGCGCGCCGGCGAACATGTGGAGGCCCCGCCAGTCTACTCCAGCCTCAATGAGACCCTGGACTACCGACGGCACGCGGTCGGCGTCCACCCCGAAGGGGCTTGCGACGCTGCCCATCGTCACTCGGCCCGCCTCGATGGTGAAGGGCGGCGTCACCCGAACCGAGATCTTGGGCTGGATGCCGACGCGCTCGGCAGCTCGGATCGCTCGAAGAGCCTCGCCTTCGCTCTCGACGCTAATGGTCGCGCCGGCCTTGACTGATTCCTCTAGTTCGACGTCCAGCTTGCCGGGCCCCGCGAAGTTCATCGGAATGCCCGCGAGCTTTGCCTTCTGCAGTCGCTTCAGTTCGCCCAGCGAGACGACGCGGAAGCCATCCACATACCTGCCAAGGAATTCGAGCAATGGCTCATAGGGGTTTGCAGTTACAGCATAATTTAACCCAATGCCGTCAGCCATCGCCCCCTTGAAGCGCGCTACCTGCGCGCCGACGATATTATTGTCGTAGACGAATAGCGGCGTACCGCCGGCCTCCGCGACCAGCTCCTCTGCCGGGTAGCCGCCGATCAGGAGCTGCCCGCTGTCGCTGGCGGCGAAATGAGGCGGGATCGGTCCAGTCGGCTTCACTAGCGATCCCCCTCCGTTACGCCTCACTCGGCGGCGATGGCCTCATATTCCTGTGCAGCGAGATATTTCTCCGCATCCAGCGCGGCCATGCAACCCGTTCCGGCGGCGGTCACCGCCTGACGGTAGATTTTGTCCATTACGTCGCCGCAGGCGAACACGCCTGGAATATTGGTTCGGGTCGTGCCCTGCTCGACTTCGATATAACCTTCGGAATCGAGCTTCAGCTGTCCCTGGAAAAGCTCGGTCGCGGGCTGGTGGCCGATGGCGACGAAGGCGCCTTCGACCTCGACGCGGCTGACTTCGCCCGTGCGCTTGTTGCGGATGTCGAGACCGACCAGCGCTTCAGGCTCGCCGCCGCCGACAAACTCGACGACTTCGCTGTCCCAGATGATCGTGATCTTCTCGTTCGCGAACAGACGGTCCTGCAGGATCTTCTCGGCGCGGAGCGAATCGCGACGGTGGATCAGGGTGACGTCGTGGCTGTGGTTGGTCAGATAGAGCGCTTCCTCGACCGCCGTATTGCCGCCGCCAATCACCGCGACCTTCTTGCCGCGATAGAAGAAGCCGTCGCAGGTTGCGCAGGCCGAGGCGCCCCTGCCCTTCATGTGCTCCTCCGACGGAAGGTTCAGCCACTTCGCCTGGGCGCCGGTGGCGATGACCAGAGCATCGGCGTGATATTCGGTGCCGCTGTCGCCCTTTAGCACGAACGGACGGCGCCCGAGGTCGACGCTGGTGATGTGGTCCCACACGACCTTGGTCCCGACATGCTCGGCCTGCGCCTGCATTTCCTCCATCAGCCACGGGCCCTGGATGACGTCACGGAAGCCGGGGTAGTTCTCGACGTCGGTGGTCGTCGTCAGCTGGCCGCCCGGTTGGATGCCCTGAATGACGATGGGCGACAGGCCCGCGCGCGCCGCATAGATGGCCGCCGTGTAGCCGGCCGGGCCCGAGCCAAGCACGGCAAGGCGCGTTGAAATGCTGTTAGTCATTAACCGCATTTAGGGGCGCTTAGGACGCCCCGCAACGGCGAGAAATTCGCGCCTAGACTGCGCGTCGACCGGCCACGAAGTTCCAGATCAGCACGATGATGCCGATCACGAGAATGATGTGGATCAGGCCGCTGGTAACGTGGAACGCGAAGAAACCGAGCGCCCAGAGGACCAGCAGGATGATGGCAATGGTGAGAAGCATTGAACCGCCCTTTTCTGATTAACGGTGCGGCGTCGTAACGGACGATCAACGCGGCTGTTCCTACAGCCGTCAGACGAGTCTGCTCTTGCCGAGGGCGGCGCCGATGAAGCCGGCAAACAAAGGATGCGGCTCGAACGGGCGGCTCTTGAGCTCCGGATGGAACTGGACCCCGATGAACCACGGATGGTCGGGCCGTTCCACGATTTCGGGGAGCTGACCGTCAGGCGACATGCCTGAGAAGATCAGGCCCGCATTTTCAAGCGCGTCGCGATAGTGAACGTTGACCTCGTAACGGTGCCGATGCCGCTCGCTGATTTCATCGGAACCGTAGATCGAGCGGACGACGCTGTTTCCGTCCAGTTTGGCGGGATAGGCTCCGAGACGCATCGTGCCGCCGAGGTCCCCGCCGGCGGCGCGCTTCTGCAGGCCCTCCTCGCTCATCCACTCGGTGATCATGCCGACGACTGGCTCGGTTGTCTCACCGAACTCGGTCGTCGAAGCCTCGCTAATCCCGGCCTGGTTCCGGGCCGCCTCGATGCAGGCCATCTGCATGCCAAGGCAGATGCCGAAGAACGGGATCTCGCGCTCGCGGGCGAACTTGACGCTCGCGATCTTGCCCTCGCTGCCGCGCTCCCCGAATCCGCCCGGCACGAGGATGCCGTGCAACGGCTCGAGCTCGGCCGCGACCTCCGCATCGGGATGCTCGAACAGCTCGGCGTCTAGCCACTGGATGTTAACCTTGGCGCGGTTGGCGATGCCGCCGTGCATCAATGCCTCGCGGAGGCTTTTATAGGCGTCCGGCAGGCCGACATATTTGCCGACGACCCCGATTGTCACCTCGCTGTCATAGTGATCGATCCGGTCCATGATCTCATGCCAGCGGGTGAGATCGGGCTGCGGCGCGTCCTCGATGCCGAAGGCATACAGCACTTCGTCGTCGAGGCCTGCCTGATGATATTGGAGCGGCACGTCGTAGATGTTGCGGGCATCGAGCGCCTCGATGACAGCCGTTTTCCGAACGTTGCAGAACAAAGCGATCTTCTCGCGTTCGGCTTCAGGAAGGGGCCGATCACAACGGCAGAGCAAAACCTCAGGCTGGACGCCAAGGCTCGCGAGCTCACGAACCGATTGCTGGGTCGGCTTGGTCTTGAGCTCGCCAGCAGCCGCGATCCAGGGGACGAGAGTCGTGTGAACGCTGACCGAATTCCCGCGGCCGAGGTCGTTCCTCAGCTGACGGATCGATTCGATGAAGGGCAGGCTCTCGATGTCGCCGACGGTGCCGCCGATCTCGCAGATGACGAAATCGCAGCCGTTGACGTCAGAAAGCGCGAATTCCTTGATCGCGTTAGTGACGTGCGGGATGACCTGCACGGTCGCGCCTAGATAGTCGCCGCGGCGTTCCTTGGCGATGATGTCGCGGTAGATACGACCGGTCGTGATGTTGTCCGACTGGCGCGACGACACACCCGTGAAGCGCTCATAGTGGCCGAGGTCGAGGTCGGTCTCGGCCCCGTCGTCAGTCACATAGACTTCGCCATGCTGATACGGCGACATCGTCCCCGGATCGACGTTGAGATAAGGATCGAATTTCCGGATCCGGACCTTGTATCCACGTGCCTGGAGGAGCGCCCCGAGGGATGCTGAAAGCAGACCTTTTCCAAGCGAGGAGACCACGCCGCCGGTGACAAATATGAACCGCGCCATGGGAGTCGGGGCTTAGGGGGACAAGCGGCGGGAGCGCAACCCGGCCTGCGAAAAAAACTTCAGCGCAGTCGAATTACTGTGCGAGCGGGACCGCGGGCGCCTGCTGGTTCTGGTTCGGGTTCGCCTGCTGCGTGGGCTGCGGCTGAGCTGGCGCCGGCTGCGTCTGCTCGGTCGGGACGGTCTTGCCGGCCAATGACGTGTCGATCTTCGTCGGCGTCCGGGTGGCGCCGGCAATCGCCGCCATGACGATCGAGAGGATGATGAACATACCGCCGAGGATCGAGGTCGAGCGGGTGAGAAAGTCCGCAGCGCCGCGCGCGGTCATGAAGCCCGACGAGCTGCCGCCAACACCCAGGCCGCCGCCTTCCGAGCGCTGCATCAGGATCACGCCGACGAGAGCGCTGGCGATAAGCGTTTGAACGATCAGCAGGAAGGCGAACATGACGGGCTTTCTTGGGAAACTGGTCGCGGCGACTTAGGCGATCGATGATCAGCCTTCAACCTGCGGCCGCCGCAACGATTGGAATGAAATCCGCGGCCTTCAGGCTCGCTCCGCCGACAAGCGCACCGTCGACGTCCTGGATTGCGAATATTTCGCCGGCATTCGACGCCTTCACCGAGCCGCCATACAGAATCCGCACCGAAGCGCCGGCGTCGCCATAGCGCTCAACGAGCTTGTTGCGGATGGCCGCGTGCATCTCCGCGATTTCGGGCATGGTTGGGATCTTGCCCGTCCCGATCGCCCAGATCGGCTCATAGGCGATGGCCAGCTCCGCTTCCTCGGTCGGATCGTGCGGAATCGATGCGTCAAGCTGATCGACGACGGTCCGGACAGCGTTTCCGCCTTCCCGGACTTGGAGGCTCTCCCCAACGCAGAGAATGACGTTCAATCCGCAAGCTAGCGCGGCATGCGCCTTGGCCTGAACTTCTGCGTCGCCTTCGCGCTGCGCGTCGCGGCGTTCGCTATGGCCGACGATGGTCAGGCTCGCGCCGGCGTCGAGCAGCATTGATGCCGAGGTGCAACCCGTATGCGCGCCCTTCTCGGCGTGATGGACGTCCTGGCCGCCGATCGCGAAACCGGGAACGGCGCGCGCCGCGCGCTCCACCAGGATCGCGGGAACGCACAGCGCGACATCGACGCCCGGATATCTCTGGGCCTGGGTCGCGATCGACTGAATTTCGTCGAGGTCCGACGACAGGCCGTGCATCTTCCAATTGCCGGCAACGAGCTTCTTCAATGTCATTCGATCCCCTCTTTTTGCGCCCGTTAGCGGTGCGGCTTGCTGAGTGCCAGCCCGCCCCCTAAAGCTGCGCGCCAACTTCCATTTAGCACCGGGAACCGATGCTCTCCTTCTTCCGTCGCGTCGCCAAGTCCAAGGTCGGCACTGGCATCATGGCTTTCGTCCTGATCGCCATCTTGGCTGGCTTCGCCATCGCCGACCTCACCAACTTCGGTTCCGGCCAGATCAATTTCGGCATGGGTAGCGGGACGCTGGCCAAGGTCGGTGACCAAGAGGTCAACGAGCGCGAGATGAGCGACGCGATGCAGCGCAGGCTGCAGCAGGCGCGCCAGCAGAAGCCCGAAGCCGACTACGCAAGCATCATGGGCGACTTCAACGCGATACTCGACTCGCTGATCGATGAGCGCACCCTGCTCGCATTCGCCGACAAATATGACTTCCCGCTGTCGAAGCGGCTGGTCGACGCCGAGATCGCGACGATCCCGAGTGCCAAGGGCCTGAACGGACAGTTCAGCGAGCAGGCTTACCAGCAGTTCCTGGCGCAGCAGCGGATGACTGATTCGCAGGTTCGCCAAATTCTCAGAGGCGGACTGCTTCAGCGCCTGCTGCTGACGCCAATCGCGACCAATGCTCGCGTGCCAGTCGGGATGGCGACCCCTTATGCCTCGATGCTGCTCGAAGAGCGCCAGGGCGAGGCCGCGATCGTCCCGATTGACGGCTTCAAAGCGGGTTTGCAGGCGACCGACGCGCAGTTGCAGCAATTTTATGCGGCCAATCGCGCCCGCTACATGATCCGCGAGCAGCGGGTGCTACGCATCGCGCGGATTGGGCCCGAGCAGGTCTCGAATATCACCGCCTCCGACCAGGAGGTCATGAACTATTACAACCAGAACAAGACCACCTACGCGCCCAGCGACACGCGATCGCTCAGCCAGGTCGTGGTGCAGGACCAGGGCACCGCCAATGGCATCGCGCAGCGGGCCAAGGGCGGTCAAGCGCTCGCGGCCGCCGCGGCGCCGGCTGGCAGCAATGCTGCGGTCACCCAGCTCAAGGACCAGACCCGCGCGGCTTACGCGGGCGTGTCGGGCGACAAGGCGGCCGACGCCGTTTTCTCGGCGGCTCAAGGCTCGGTTGTCGGGCCGATCAAGACCGACTTCGGCTGGGCCGTGGTGAAGGTCGATTCGGTAAAGGCGGGTGGCGGCAAGACGCTCGAGCAGGCCAAGGCCGAGATCGCGGCAAAGCTCACCGCCGACAAGCGCAAGGGCGCGATCGAGGACCTGGTGGACAAGGTCCAGAATGCGCTCGACGGAGGCAGTAATTTCACTGAGGCCGTCGCCGAAGCCAAGCTCCCGGTGACGAACACGCCGCTCATCACGGCGAGCGGCACGTCACGCGCGGACGCTGGGTTCAAGACGCCCGCCGAGCTGGCGCCGACGTTGAAGACCGGCTTCGAAATCGCGCCGAACGACCCGCCCGAAGTCGTGACGCTGCCAGGCGACGCCGGTTATGCGGTGGTGTCACCCGGCCAGGTCGTGCCCGCCTCCCCGGCACCGCTCGCGAGCATCCGCGTGCAGGTCACCAACGACTGGATCCAGAGCGAGGCGACAAAGCGGGCCGAAGCGGCCGCGAGCCAGATCGCAGCGAAAGCCAATGGCAATGTATCGCTGGCCGACGCGATCAAGGCCGTCAGCGCTCCGATCCCGCCGTCACGGCCAGTCGCGGCGCGGCGGATCCAGATCGCCGACCAGCAGGGCAATGTCCCGCCGGCGCTCAAGATCCTGTTCAGCGCGGGGGCCGGCAAGGCACGGATGGCGGCCAATCCGGGTGGCGGCGGCTTCTTCGTCGTCAAGGTCAACAAGATCATCCCGGGCAATGCCCTCGGTGCGCCTCAGTTGATCGGCCAGGTCCAGGGTGAGCTGAACCAGGCGGCCGCGCAGGATTATGCGCAGCAGTTCGTCGCCGACTTGAAGCGGGAGCTGAAGGTCAAGCGCAACGAGAGCGCGATCCAGGGCTTCCGGGCGAGGATGCTGAGCAGCGGCAACTGACGTCCGCTTGACCTTCTCCCCTTTGTTGCCTAAAAGTTCCCCGTTCGTTCTTTTTCGGGGAAGTGACGGCCGATGCTCACCGCCAAGCAACACGAATTGCTGCTGTTCATC
>JAFBAM010000048.1 GCA_019247755.1 Sphingomonas sp. | reverse complement strand
GGCTCGGGGTGGCTCCACGATCGGAGCAGCCAGCGTATCGACATTTAGTCTGACAACTCCGACACCAGTTTTTGTCCGCTGGATGTTGGACGGGATGTCTCGAAAGCCCTCCGGGAGGAACAGCCTAGTCATCAGAATCTCGTTTTGACCTCCCGGACGCCAGTCGATTACGGTGCCATCAGACTGCCGAAGGCCGACGTCGTACTCGGAAGATGGCTGGCCTAATTGCTTCATGTTCTTGCCATCTATGCCGACGCTAACAGTTCGATACGCTGCAATGAGGCCATTGCTCGTCGCAAGCCGAGCCGCTTCCGATTTTACGATCGCCGTGAATTGACAGACCAGCTTGGTGTTGGATGCGAATGCGCACCACCGAAGAGCCTCTGGCTCCGCCTTGGAATAGAATATTGGCTTGGTCGTGCCGGCAGCAATATCGGCAACATAAACAATGGTGGTTCGACCCGGTCCTGCACCAAGAAACACTGCGAGACTTCCGTCGGGCGACAAATCCATGCGGGTAGTTGTTTCGCGGGTCCCAAACGCAATCGCATCTTGTTCGAGTGTCGATTGACCCTGCGCCCCCGCACAGCCGGTCCACGCCGCGACCACCGCAGTCGCGAGCAGCAACTTCCACTTGCGCACTGGCATTCCCCCTTTTTCGGCGAGGGCATAGTGCACGGTCTACGGCTGTTATCAAGTCGCCGACTTGGCGCTGGCTTCGCCGCCTGTTAGCGGCGCCGCGATGACGAGCGTTGCCCCTCGCCCGCCGCTTCCCGAATGGGCGCCGCACGAAGCGGTCTGGATCGGCTTTCCGAGCGACCAGGAATTGTGGCTGGGCGATCTGAAGCCGGCCGAACGTGAGGTCGCAGCGTTCGCCGAGGCTGTGCATGCGGGCGGGCGCGGTGAAAAGGTCTGGCTCGTGACGGCGCATGAGGGTGCCGCAGAGAGTGCACAAAGGCTGGCACCGTTCGCAGAGGTTATTGTCGAGCCGTTCGGCGACATCTGGCTGAGGGATACGGGACCTACCGTGCTCGGAACCGGAAAAGACCGTCGGGCGCAGGGATTCGGGTTCAATGGCTGGGGCGGCAAATACGACCTCGACGGCGATCAGGATATCGGCCAGCGGTTGGCCGAGCGCGCAAGATTGCCCTTCGAGAAGGCCGACTGGATTCTCGAAGGTGGCGCAATCGACGGCGACGGCTCAGGCACAGTGCTGACGACCGAGCAATGTCTGCTCAACCCGAATCGCAACAATCTCAGTCGGCAAGAGACCGAGCAGCGCTTGCTTAACGACCTCGAATTCGAGCGGGTTGTCTGGTTCGGCTCCGGGCTGATGAACGACCATACGGACGGACACGTCGACAATCTTGCGCGCTTCGTGGCGCCGGGCCGCGTTGCCATTCCGACGTGCGCCAACGACGATCCTAACGAAGCGGTTTACAAGGACGCCGCGCGCCGCCTCGGCGAAGCCCATCTCGACATCGTTACCCTGCCCTCGCCCGGTCGGATTACCGATGAGGACGGCGAGATCATCCCGGCAAGCTACATGAACTTCTACATCGGCAATGCGGTCGTCGTAGTTCCGCAATATGGCGCTGCGAACGATCGCGGTGCTGTGGAAGTTGTCCAAGCGCTGTTTCCAGACCGCGTTGCAATCGGGCTCCGCGCCGACCACATCCTGACCGGAGGCGGCAGCTTCCACTGTATCTCCCAACAGGTCCCGGCATGAGCAAGATCACCGTCGCTGCGCTGCAGCTCGCCTTCACCGATGACACCGCCGCGAACATCCGCTCGGTGAGCGAGCTCGTGCGCGAGGCCGCGGGCAAGGGCGCTGAGGTCGTGCTTCCGCCCGAGCTGTTCGAAGGACCGTATTTCTGCCGGGTCGAGGACGAGAGCTTATTCGCCACCGCGAAGCCGACCGCGGAACATCCGTCGGTCCTCGCGATGCAATCGCTTGCCGAAGAACTGAAGATCTGGATCCCGACCAGCTTCTTCGAGCTGGACGGGCCGCACCATTATAACAGCCTGGCGATGATCGGACCCGACGGAAGAGTCGCGGGCGTCTATCGCAAGAGCCACATCCCCGATGGGCCCGGCTATGAGGAAAAGTTCTACTTCCGGCCCGGCAACACCGGCTTCAAGGTATGGAGCGGCCCGCACAAGTCGACGCTGGGCGTCGGTGTGTGCTGGGACCAATGGTACCCCGAAACGGCCCGGGCGATGATGCTGATGGGAGCGGACATCCTGTTCTACCCGACCGCCATCGGTACCGAACCGCACGACCCCGAACTCGATACGTCGCGGCTATGGCGCCGCGCGATGATCGGACACGCCGTCTCCAACGTGGTGCCGGTGGTTGCCGCCAACCGCATCGGAACGGAACACGGTCAACGCTTCTACGGCCACAGCTTCATCTGCGACGAGCGCGGCGACATTCTCGCTGAGTTCGGGGCGGACGAAACGGGTGTTCTGGTCGCGGAGCTCGACCTTGCCGCCGCCAAGAAACACCGCGCGGCGTTCGGCTTCTTCCGCGACCGCAGGCCGGAGCTTTACGGGCGGCTCACCGAGGACATTTGATCTCCAGCGCCCGCGCGAACACGCTCTCGAACATCGCTGCGTTGAGGCGGTTCGTGTTCTGGTTGTATCGCGAGCAGTGATAGCTGGACAGCAGGATGCGGCCGTCAGGCGCGACATTCTCCACGCCATGGCCGAACTTCGTCGAGACTGGCGGTAGCCCAAGTGCCCGTGCCGCGGCGACATGGGCAATTTGGCCGAGCGCGATAACGACCCGGACCTTAGGCAGATTGGCAAGGCCCTCCTCAAAGTAGTGGCGACAGGTCGCAATCTCCCGCGGCTCGGGCTTGTTGGCTGGCGGCAGACACTTGACGGCATTCAGGATGACCGCGCCGTTCAACGTCAGGCCGTCTTCGGGGGTAGCCCCATACGTGCCCTCGGCAAGACGGAATTTGAGCAGCGTCGCGTAGAGGAGCTCGCCCGCATAGTCTCCGGTGAAGGGACGCCCGGTGCGGTTCGCGCCATGCTTTCCAGGTGCCAGCCCGACGATCGCGAGCCAGGCCTCGCGGTCACCGAAGGCCGGTACCGGGGCGTTCCACCATCCAGGCTGTTCATCGCGTAGCTCCTCGCGGAAGCGCACCAGTCGCGGACACAATGGGCAATCGCGCGGCGCTTCTGCCTTGGGAACCGGGGACAGGTCGGCAGGGCTAGCGAAGCTCATAGCCATGACCTAGGCGAGCCGGCGTGTCAGACGCAACGCAGCTCTACGCGATCGCCATCGGGTCGAATCGTCCGCATGGCCAATTTGGTAGGCCGGCGGGAGTCGTCGAGGCGGCGATTGCGCGGCTCGACGAAGAGTTCGGACTGTTCGACGCGTCGCCAATCGTCCTGAACGCAGCCCATGGCGGAGCGGGCCGCGACTTCGCCAACGCCGTCGCTTTGGTCCAAAGCGACCTCGACCCGCCACAAATGCTGCGCTGCCTCAAGGCAATCGAACGCGAATTCGGCCGACGGCCGGGACGTCGCTGGGGCCCAAGGGTGCTCGATCTTGACGTCGCTCTTTGGAGCGGCGGCAAATTTCGATCGCGACGGCTAACCGTCCCGCATCCCCAACTCGCCCGCCGCAGCTTTGTCCTGCAGCCTCTTGCCGCAATTGCTCCGGGCTGGGAGGTGGGTGCGCTCAACGTCCGGCACCTCGCGTTTCGCCATGCGCGTCGGGCGCCTAACTCTCCTTGATCCAACGGTCCTTCGGTTTTCGAAAGTATCGATCCAGAATCCTGTTCAATGCGGTCAGGTGCGCTACAGTGTTTATCTTCGACGGCATCGCCCGCTCCGCCGCTGACGATCGCTGCCAACTTTCAAACGAGGCGGCCCAATGCTCACCCATGCATTTTGGAGGCTGTCCAGCCAGCATCGGGCGCAGGCGGCCAATGACCTCTTTCGCCTCCTGAACCAACGACAGAGCCTTGCTTAGAGAGATGTGATCCCTCTCCACGCTCTTGAACAGTTCGCAACGAAATGACCGGCAACTTTCTGGGCGCTGCTCATAAACAGTGCAGTGCGTGCCATCGAACTTGCTACAAGCTTGTTGAAAATAGGCCTTACCGGTCTCGAAACGCAGGACTTGGAAGCCCAGGCGCGTCAATCGCTCATGTTCAATTTCCTCGACCGGAACCCGGTCAAAGAGCACTCCGTCGCAGCATAGCCCACAATGAGTGCAGAGCCGGGCCGCTACCGAGGGGGTCGGCCGCTTCCTGATCACCGAACAACATTAGCACAGCTTATTGTTGTTTGAAGATGCTGCCCTGCACCGCCTTGCTCGCGAGCCGCGGCGCCGCTAACCGCGGCCTAAGTGGGCCCATAGCTCAGTCGGTAGAGCAACTGACTTTTAATCAGTAGGTCGCTGGTTCGAATCCAGCTGGGCTCACCAGCCCCCCAGAATTCGTCGGCTATAGGCCCCGCTAAGTCGCAAACTAGCATTCGTCCAAAATCCGTTCCAAGTTTGGCAAATGCAATTCACGCTCGATCCCTCGATCGATGCCCCTGGACTGAAACGCGCCTATGCCCGGCGTGGAGCGGTATCCATCAAGCCGTTCCTACCGGATGAACAGGCAGAGCGACTGCGCGCCCATCTGCTCGAACGAAGTGACTGGCATGGGAGGCTGCGCGACCTTGACGGACGGCTATTCGATTTGCCGTCCGAGCAGATGGCCGAATGGGGCGAGGCCAAGCTCGACGGTGTCCGCAGACTGGTCGCACCGCGCTCTGGCCAAAAGGGCTTCGGCTACGCCCACGCCCGGATTCGAATCGTCGACGAAGAGGGAATCCTCCGAGACGGACAGTCAATGCTTGGACGGTTCGGCCAATTCATGATGAGCGAGACAGTTCTCGAGCTGTTCAGGACCGTTACGGGCGTCCCAGGAATCAACTTCGCGGACAGTTTTGCCGCGCGCTACGATCCCGGTGACTACACGACCATGCACGACGACGGCATCAACGAGCGCAAATCCGCCTATGTGTTTGGGCTTACAAGAACCTGGCGTTCGGACTGGGGCGGTCTACTACTCTTCCATGGCGCGAACGGTGACGTTGAACGTGGCCTCGCCCCCGATTTCAACGTTTTCAATATCTTCTCCGTCCCGCGCCAGCATAGTGTCAGCGTCGTCGCGCCATTCGCGACTGAGCCACGCTTGACTATTACCGGATGGTTCCACCAGCTAAGCGCACACGAGACGGAAACTTCGGGCACCTCTCGCCAGACGCAGGAGCAGCGGTGTGACTAGCATGATCTATCGCCGGGAGGCGGCCCTCCTCGAAGCAGAGGTAGGGGATGAGTTGGTCGCCTTGGACGCGGCAAAAGGTACATGTCTCGGCTTCAACACTGTCGCAACCAGCGTCTGGCGAGCGCTCCAAGAACCCCACAGCTTCGAAGACCTGCGCAACAGGCTGCTGGACGAGTATGACGTCAGCGAGAAGCAATGTTCCAATGAGCTTCGCGATTTGCTCCGCGAACTTGAAAGCCGCGGCCTCGTAAAAACGGCGTCGAGATAGGGCCCAACGCTCTCCTCAGGCGGCTGCGGGCCGCCTCCGAACGACGCTTCGATCGTCGGCACGGGGTCGAGACCTGTGGTTTTGTGGAAAGGCCTCGCTTCGAAGGGCAGCCGGATGAGGTTCGCCTGAATTCCACAGCTTACTCACCCTCGAGCGCAGCTCGGATCCGACGCCTCATTCGGCGATCCGGCATCGATCAAAGAACCTTTCATTTTGTCGATCTTGGGACCGGGAAGGGTCGCCCTCTAATTGTGGCTAGTTCCTATCCTTTCCTATCCATCGTAGGCGTTGAAGCTGATCCTTCTCTTTGCGACATCGCTCGCAACAACGTGCGGACGTGGACCTCAAAAC
>JAFBAM010000145.1 GCA_019247755.1 Sphingomonas sp. | reverse complement strand
GGACGTACCTTCGTCGAGCAGGTCCATGGTCAGCGCCGCCAGGCCGTGCGATTGCGGGCCGTCGGTCGAGCTGCCGGCGTCGAACGCCATCGCGACCTGGGTCACCGGCACCGACGAGCGCTGCACGAAATTGACCTGGATGCCGTTGGACAGCTTCGAATGGACGATGTCCGGGAAGTCGAGCGCGGCGAGCTGGCCGACCGGTGGTATCTGCCGGTTGCCCCTTACCGCTCCGGCCGTCTTGTCCGTCCCGGCCTTGGGCGGAGCGATGCTCTTGGCCTCGGCATATTCGGCGCGTTCGCCGGGCGACAGCACGATCGTCAGCGCCGGCCGCTTCAGCCATTGCTGCATGGCCGTACGGATCGCCGCCGGCGTAACCGCCGCGTAGGACGCCAGCGTTTTCTTGTAGAAGTCGCTGTCGCCGGCGAACGTCTGGCCTTCGGCGAGCGTTACGGCCTTGCCGCCAAAGCCGCCGACCTGCTCGAGCCCGCGGATTCGCCCTGAGACTTCGCTCATCACGGCGCGCTGCACCTCGTCGGGCGTCGGGCCCTTGGCGATGTAATCGGCCATGACCTGGTCGAGCCGCTTCGACACCAGCGCCGGATCGACACCCGGCCTCACGACCGCGCTGACGTTGAACACGCCGATCCGCTGGAACGGGCTGAGGCTGGCGCTGGCGCTGACCGCGACCTTCTCATCCCGGACCAGGATCTTGTCGAAGCGCGAGCTGGCGAGCCCGCCGAGGATCGACGCGCCGATGTCGAGCGGCGCAAGCTGTTTGTTCAATAGCCCCGGCACCGCCCAGTAGCGCTGGATGATCGTGGTCGCGACGTGATCCTTCATCTGGATCGTCTTGGCCTTGGCCAGCGTCGGCACACTCGCCAGTGCCGGATGGTTGACCGGCCCCGTCGCAATGTCGCCGAAATATTTCTCGGCCGACGCCCGGACCTGCGCAGGGGTGACGTCGCCCGCGACGACCAGCACCGCATTGTTGGGCCCGTATTTGTCGCGGAACCATTGCTTCACATCGGCAAGGCTCGCGGCGTCGAGGTCTTCCATCGAACCAATGGTGGTGTGGTGGTAGGGATGGCCTTCCGGAAACAGCTCCCCGTAGACCTCGTAGCCGACGAGGCCGCCCGGCCGGCTGTCGCCCTGGCGCTTCTCGTTCTGGACGACGCCGCGCTGGTTATCGAGCACACCCTGCGTAACGGCGCCGAGGAGATGGCCCATGCGGTCGCTTTCCATGAACAAGGCGCGATCGAGCGCGCCTGCCGGCGCCGTCTCGAAATAATTGGTGCGGTCGAACCAGGTCGAGCCGTTGTTGTCGGTCGCGCCGATCTTTTGCAGCCAGCTGTCGAAGTCGCCTGGCAAATTCTCGGTGCCGTTGAACATCAGATGCTCGAACAAATGCGCGAAGCCGGTCTTGCCCTTGGGCTCGTCCTTCGAGCCGACATTGTACCAGACGCTGACCGCGGCGATCGGCGCTTTGTGGTCTTCCGCAACGATGACGGTCAGGCCGTTCTTCAGCTTGAAGACGGTGTGCGGGATCGTGACCTGCTTGACCAGGGTCGGGATCGGCACCGACTGCGGCGCTGCGGCGAGGACGGGCGACGTGAGGGCGGTCGCGGCGGCAAGCAGTGCAAAGCGGCTGAGGTAACGCATCAGCTTGGATTCTCCGGCTATTTCCGAGCAATGGGCGCGACCTTAACGGCCGCGATGCAGGGCGCAATCTCCTGATCGCGAACGGAGCTGGTTTTCGACCAACGTGGGGCAACTTCGCGATCTGGACGACCCAAAGTGAAGAGTTATCCACAGTCAAAAATCCGGCTCGGGGCTCGAGTCGCCGTCTTTCCGTTGCAACCTGAGAACGTTACGGGCGCGATGTCGTCACGACTCCCCGAGCGTTTAGACGGACGCGGTGCTCCGCCCGCCTTTCGGCCTCATCGCGACCGGCGCCGGTCCCGCCGGCCGGCACCTTTCCGAGGGAAAGGAGGGCACCCCCATGCCATTCATCACCACCACCGACGGCACCGAGATTTTCTACAAGGACTGGGGTCCCAAGACTGCCCAGCCGATCGTCTTCCACCACGGTTGGCCGCTCAGCGCCGACGATTGGGACAACCAGCTGATGTTCTTCCTCGGCCAGGGCTTCCGCGTCATCGCCCATGATCGGCGCGGCCATGGCCGTTCGACCCAGACCGACACCGGCAACGACATGGACACCTATGTCGATGACGTGAAGCAGCTGGTCTCCAAGCTCGACCTCAAGGGCGCGATCCACGTCGGCCATTCGACCGGCGGCGGCGAAGTCACCCGCTACGTCGCGCGCGCCGAACCCGGCCGCGTTTCAAAGGCGGTCCTGATTTCGGCAATCCCGCCAATCATGTTGAAAAGCGACAGCAACCCGGGCGGCACGCCGATCGAGGCGTTCGACGCCTATCGTGCAGGGGTCGCGGGCAACCGCGCCCAGGTCTATCTCGATATCGCCTCGGGCCCGTTCTACGGCTTCAACCGCACCGGCGTCCTTCCGATAGAAGGGGTGATCCGCAATTGGTGGCGGCAGGGAATGATGGGCGGGATCAAGGCCCAGTACGACTGCATCAAGGTCTTCTCGGAGACCGACTTTAACGAAGACCTGAAGCAGATCGATGTGCCGACCCTGGTCATCCACAGCGAAGACGACCAGATCGTGCCTTACGCCGACAGCGCGCCCCTCGCGGTGAAGCTGCTCAAGCAGGGCCAGCTCAAGACCTACTCGACTCTCCCGCATGGTTGCCCCGCAACGCATCCGGACGAGATCAACGCGGATATCCTGAACTTCATCCGCGGCGAGCAGGTCGGCGTCGCTGCCGAGGCCGCCCCGGCCTTGGTGGCAGAGCCGCTGCCGGCTTGAACTTTGGGTGCCGGGCCGCTCTGGCGGCTCGGCACTTTTTTACGGAGGGGCAATGACCGATCCTCGCGGCGAGACCTATGC
>JAFBAM010000228.1 GCA_019247755.1 Sphingomonas sp. | reverse complement strand
CAGCCGTTCGACATGGCTGACCGGTCGCGGCGCGCCGCCTGCGGTAATGTCGCTCAGCGAAGACAGGTCGTATTTGTCCTTGTCGGGGTGGTTCATGAGCTCCAAGCTCATCGTCGGAACACCGACGAAATAGGTAACCCGCTCCTTTTCGATCAGCCGCAATGCCTCGGTCGCGTCCCATTTGGGCATGATCACCATGCACCGCCCGACCACGAAGCTGTTGAGCATCACGGGCACTTCGCCGGTAACGTGAAACAGCGGCACGCTGAGCAAGGTCCGTGGCGTCGGCGGCGGTTTACCGTCCTGCTCCAAAATCCCTCTCAGTACGATCAGGCCCGTCGCATAGGCGTAAACGCCGCTGGTGACCGCTTTGTGCGTTGACAACGCGCCTTTGGACTCGCCGGTCGAGCCGGAAGTGAAGAGGATCGTCGCGTCGTCCTCGGGCGACAGCTCCGGCAACGGAGTCGCGCCATCGGTGCCTTCGAGCAGCGGTGCGATCGCCTCCTCGACGGGCTTTTCGATCGGTAGGCAAATCGTCTCGAACATGCCGCAGCGTTCGGAGATGCGCTTGCACCGCGGCCCATCGCCAATGATCAGCTTGGGCTCGGTGAGCTGGAGCGCATGCTCCATCTCGAACGGTTCCCACCAGCCGTTGAGCAAGGTCGCGATACCGCCGGCTTTCAGGATCGCCATGTAGCTGACGATCCAGGCGGGGCAGTTGCGCATGGCAATCGCGATGCGCTCTCCCTTTTGCACGCCGCGCGAGGCCAACGCATGCGCCAGCCCATCGGAGACGCGATCGAGATCGGCGAAGGTCAGCCGTTCGTCCTCGGCTACGACCGCCTCGTTCGCACCGTTCAGCGAAGCGAAGGTCTTGAAGAAAGCAGGCAGCGTGTCCGGGAAATTGGTGACGATCGCGCGGTCCAGCTCGTCGCGGCCGATGACCAGCCGACCGCCCGGCGCGATGACCTTCGCCAGTTCCTCGTCGAAGCGGCGGTCCAGCTCGTTCGGCATCGCTTCTTTCCCGCTCCTTTGCCTTTACCCGTGCCCGCCTTATGAGGCGCTGAACTTTGATGGGGAAGCCCTTGCAAGCCGTCGACAATAGCCACTTCGTTGCGTTTCCGGATCTCGGCCTGTCGCCGGTGGCTCTTCACATCTGGCGCTTCGACCTTCGCTGGTACAGCCTTGCCTACCTCGCCGGCATTTTCATCGGCTATTGGTATGTCCTGAAATTGCTGAAGCAGCCCGGCGCGCCAATGGCTCGCCGTCACGCCGACGACCTCGTCTTTTATGCCGCGCTCGGCATCATTCTGGGTGGCCGCTTGGGCTACGTGCTGTTCTACAATCTCGGCGAGTATCTCCGCCACCCGATCGAGATCGTGAAATTGTGGGATGGCGGGATGTCGTTCCACGGCGGCGTCATTGGTACGTCGCTCGGCATCTTCTACTTCGCCTGGAAGCAGAAGCTGAACTGGCTGCGCATCCACGACTATGTTGCCTGTTGCGTGCCGTTCGGCTTGTTCTTCGGCAGGCTCGCCAACTTCATCAACCAGGAGCTGTGGGGAGCGGCGACGACGGTTCCCTGGGCCGTGCGCTTCGTCGAGGCGACGCCCTTTGGACCGATGCTCGGGCCACCGCGTCATCCGAGCCAGCTCTACGAAGCCTTTCTCGAAGGCGTCGTGCTGTTCTGCATCCTCGCGTGGATGTTCTGGAAAACCAAGGCTCGCTACGAACCCGGCAAGCTCGTTGGTACATTCCTCTTTTTCTACGGTTGCTTCCGGTTCGGTGTGGAATTCATCCGAGAGCCCGACAGTCAGCTCCGCCAATTCGCCGAAGCGACGCACCTGCATATGGGCCAGTGGCTGTCGTTGCCGATGATCCTTGGCGGGCTTTATCTGATCCTGACCTCGGCAAAGCGGCGGGTGCGCGTCGAGCCCATCGCGGGCACCGAATCGGTAGCGTGACGCCGCTCGAACGCGCGCTTCGGGAGCGGATTGCCGCCGAAGGGCCGATCAGCGTCGAAACCTACATGGAAGCCTGCAACGCATATTATTATGCGACCCGCGACCCGCTGGGCGCGGAGGCTGATTTCACGACCGCGCCGGAGATCAGCCAGATGTTCGGCGAAATGATCGGCGCGGCGCTCGCCGATTGCTGGAAACGCGCGGGCGCGCCCGCCGACGCAATCTATGCCGAGCTTGGGCCAGGTCGCGGAACCCTGGCTTGCGACGCGCTGCGCATGCTGCGTGCGGCTGGATTTTCAGGCGAAGCCCATTTCGTCGAGACGAGCCCGGTGCTTCGTGGAATGCAGCAGCGAGCCATTCCGGAGGGTCACTGGCACGAAAGCATCGCCGATCTTCCGGCGGCGCCTTTGCTGGTCATCGCCAACGAATTTCTTGATGCGCTGCCGGTACGCCAACAAGTCGCGGGCGTTGAGCGGCGCGTACTCGTTGCGGCGGGTGGCCTTGCGTTCGATCGCGACGGCGAAATCACCGAGATCTCACCCGCGCGCGACGAGGCGGTGACCGCCATTTCCACCTCTCTTGCCGCCAAGGGCGGGGTCGCGCTCTTCATCGACTATGGGTACGAGCGCAGCGGCCGCGGCGACACCTTTCAGGCCATGCGGGGTCATCGCTTCGCTCCAGTGCTCGCCGATCCGGGAGAGCAGGACCTGACGGCTCATGTCGA
>JAFBAM010000243.1 GCA_019247755.1 Sphingomonas sp. | reverse complement strand
CCGGGAACGACGACCGAATATTCAGGCACGCGCCCATAGTGCACCTCGCCCGATGCGCGGTCGACGATCTTGGTCGAGGCGCCCAGGAACACGCCCATCGACAGGACGGAGCCGCGCTCGACCACCACGCCCTCGGCAACCTCGGATCGCGCGCCGATGAAGCAATCGTCCTCGATGATAACCGGGCCCGCCTGAAGCGGCTCGAGCACGCCGCCGATGCCCGCCCCGCCCGAGATGTGGACGTTGGCGCCGATCTGGGCACAGCTGCCGACCGTTGCCCAGGTGTCGACCATCGTCCCTTCGCCGACGCGCGCGCCGATGTTGACGAAGCTCGGCATCAGCACCGCTCCTGGCGCAATGAAGGCGCCGCGGCGGACGATCGCCCCGGGTACCGCGCGGAAGGCAGCGGCCGAAAATTCTTTCTCTCCCCAGCCGGCGAACTTGGACGGGACCTTGTCCCACCAGTGCGCGCCGCCGGGGCCCCCGGCGATCGCTTCCATCGGGTTCAGCCGGAACGAGAGCAGCACCGCTTTCTTCAGCCACTGGTGGACGGTCCACTCGCCGCCCACTTCCTCGCCAATGCGCGCCTCGCCGCTGTCGAGAGCGGCAATCGCGGAATCCACCGCGTGGCGAATCTCGCCCTTGGTATTGGCGCCGATCGCATCGCGCTCTTCCCAGGCGCGATCGATTACCGGTTGCAGGTCAGTCGACATTTTCTTCCCCCAAGATGCTTTCGAGCCAATCGCCGACGTCGGTCACCCGCACATCGACGATGGCATCGTCATATCCGTGACTGCCACGCTCCGAGCCATTGTCCACCCACACCGTCGTCATGCCGAGCGACTTGGCCGGCGCGAGGTTGCGGACCATGTCCTCGACCATCACCGCCTCGGTCGGTTCGATCCCGAACTGGTCGAGCAGCTTGCGATAGCCGTGCACTTCGGGCTTGGGCGTCAGGTCGGCGGCGAAGATGTCATGAAGATGGTCGATCTCGGCCGCGACGCCGAGGCGGTCGAGCACCTTCCAGGCATAGTCGGCATTGCCGTTGGTATGGACGAACTTGCGGCCGGGCAGCCGCGTGAGCGCGCCGATCAGCCGGTCGTTGCGGACCACGCGGTCGAGGGGGATGTCGTGCACCTCGCCCATGAAATGGTGCGGGTCGACGTCGTGATGTTTCATCAGCCCGGCCAGCGTCGTTCCGGACCCGTGGAAGTGCATCTTCTGCACGCGCCGAGCCTCGTCCCAGTCTACGTCGAGCAGCCGCTGGATGTAAGCCGTCATCCGCTCGTCGATCAGCTCGAACAGACGGCTGTTCGCCGGGTACAGGCAATTGTCGAGGTCGAAGATCCAGTCACGGATGTGGGCGAAGCGGCTGTCCATGGGCGCGCCTGCCCCTAAGCCATTCAGTTCCTTAATCAAATTGAAAGCTATTATAAACCATAATGCACGCTGGGAAGTCGTGGTTTTTCAACGGCTTGAGCGGAGACATAAAGTGAAGAATCGGCTCTTTGGAGCGAGCGCGTGCATGCTCGTCATGGCGTTCGGACTAAGTGCCTGCGGCGGTGGCGGCGGCGGCGTTTCGCCGATTCCGCCGGCACCGGTCACACCGACCCCAACTCCCACGCCGACACCGACTCCCACGCCGACGCCGACACCCACCCCCACGCCGACGCCCGGCGCGAACTACAACACGGCGGAGTATCAGGCGTCCGAGTATTCGGTCGTTTCCAACGCGATTGCGGCCTACAACGCCGGTGCTACCGGCAAGAACGTCAAGATCGGCATCGTCGACAGCGGCATCAATCCGACCCTGTCGGAGTTCACGGGCAGGATCGATCCCGCGAGCGGAGACGTCGCCGGCAGTCGCGGCGTCGGTGATGACGGTGGGCACGGCACAGCGGTAAGCGCCGTCGCGGCGGCCGCTCGCAATGGCCAGAACACCATGGGCGTAGCCTTCGATGCCACGATCGTCAGCGAACGTGCCGACCAGCCCGGTTCGTGCGCGCAGACCAACGGGTGCCAATTCTTCGACCCCGCGATTGCGGCAGGTATCGATGCAGCGCGCAACGCGGGCGCCAAGGTGATCAATCTGTCGCTAGGTGGTTCACCGCCGGGAACTCAGTTGCTCAACGCCATGTCTCGCGCGGTCAATGCCGGTATCGTCCTCGTGATTTCGGCCGGCAACGACGGCACCGATCCGACCAAGGGCGCCAATTCTGATCCGTTCGCGCTCATTCCCGCCCAGCAGTTCCCGGGATCGGTCATCATCGCGGGCTCGGTCGGCGTGAACAATGGTTCCGGCGGTAAGGACGCCAGTCAGATCTCGGACTTCTCTAATCGGGCGGGGACCGGCGCGGCTTATTATCTGATGGCGCTCGGCTACAGGGACCGCGCTCCCGACCAAACCGGCGCGCAGTTCCTCTGGTCCGGGACGAGCTTCTCCGCTCCGACCATCACCGGCGCCGTTGCCCTGATGGCACAGGCGTTCCCCAACCTCACCGGGCAACAGATCGTGTCGATCCTGTTCCAGACGGCAGACGACCTGGGTGCTGCCGGTGTCGACTCAGTCTATGGCCATGGACGGCTGAACATCCAGCGCGCCTTTGCTCCCGTCGGTTCGGCGAGCGTAGCCGGCAGTCAGACGCCGATCATTACGAGCGATCTTCCGCCTGCTGCCGGCGATGCGGCGACCGGCAAATCGCTGGGTGCGATCATCCTGGACGGCTACGATCGTGCGTTCGTGATGAACATGGCAGCGACCCTGCGCCGCGCCGAAGCCGACCATCCGCTGTCGCGCTCGCTTCAAAACGACGTGCTGGTCAGCCAGGTTCAGGCCGGTCCGCTCAGCATCGCCATGACCGTTAACCAGCGGCACGGATTGATCGGCGGCTATTCAGTGAGTCCTGTGGGCATCGGCCCCGAGGACCTGCGAAAGTCGCGCCTGATCGCCGGCTCGGCCGTCGCGAGGCTCGACAACAAGACCGCGATCGCCTTCGGTTTCGCCGAGGGCGCCAAGGCGATTGAGCGTCGGCTGACCGGCGCCAGCGCAGGCTCGTTCCTGATCGCCAATGACATCGCGGGGACACCGGGCTTCGCCGCCAAGCGCGGCAGCAGCATGGCTGTCCGTCACGAGCTGGGAGGCGTCGGTTTCACCTTCTCTGGTGAGACGGGCAGCGTCTGGCAGGACGTCAAGACGACCGCGACCGGATCGCCCTACCGCTACGCCAGCATCACCGCGGACAAGAGGATCGGCAGCAATTGGCTCTCGCTCGGCGTCAGCCGGCTGGAGGAAAAGCAGACTTTGCTCGGCGGCCGCCTGTCGAACACGCTGGGGGCAGGTGGCGCCAACACCATGTTCCTCGACGCAGAGGCGCGGCACGACTTCGGTGGCGGCTGGAAGGCGACCGCGACAGCGCGCCGCGGCTGGACCGACTTTGCAGGCGGTAAGTTCCAAACCGGCGCTTATGGCTTCGACCTTGCGAAGCTTGGCGTGCTGTCTGGGAATGACAGCATCGCGCTCCGCATCTCGCAGCCGCTCCGCGTCGAGCGTGGCGGGTTCGCGATGATGCTGCCGACAGCCTACGATTATGCGACGCTGACCGCGACTGACAGCCTGCGCCGCATGTCGCTGATGCCGAGCGGCCGCGAAGTGGACACCGAACTCAGCTACGGATCGAGACTGCTGGACGGCAAGGCATGGCTAGGCGCGAACTTGTTCTACCGGCGTGAGCCAGGCCACATCGCCAGCGCGCCCGATGATAAGGGCGCCGCGATCCGCTTCAGCCTCGGCTTCTAGCTTGCACTCCGCCGAATGCGCGGAATCAGGCCGCCGACGCTGGCGCGGTAGCGGCGGTAATCGTCTCCGAACAGGGTGGTTAGATCGCGCTCTTCGTAGCGGATAGCGATCAGCATGTAGACGGAGACGCCCGCGGCGAGCAGCAGATGCCCCGCCGTCATTTCAGGCGCCCCCCAAAAGGCCATGAAGAAGCCGGCGTAGAGCGGGTGTGCTACCCAGCGGTAGAAGAAAGGCTGTCTCAGCTCCGGCCGCTCGGCCTCGCGCCCACGCATGTTGAACCAGGCCTGCTGCAGCCCGAATAGCTCGAAATGGTTGATCAGGAACGTGCTGACAAGAACCGTGGCCCACCCGATCCAGAACACCACCCACAGCGCTCCCGATAGGACCGGATTTCTGACGTTCCAGATGATCGTGTCGATCGGGCGCCAGCCGTAGAACAGGATCATGAGCGCGACGCTCGCGGCGAGCACGTAGACGCTTCGTTCGGCAGGCGGCGGGACGATCTGCGTCCACTTCGCCTTGAAGCCAGGACGCGCCATCACGCTGTGCTGAACGCCGAATAAAGCGATGAGCGCGACGTCAATGATCGCCGCGGTCATTGGCGGCGCTTCGGGGCCGACGTCGACCGTCCGGCCAGCGAAGGAAAGATCGCCGACGAAGACGATGAGGTAGAGGAAGGTCGCGAAGAAGATCGCATAGCAAATGATCGCGAAGAGCATGGTGAGCGAGCGTGACATGCCGATTCCCCTTTTCGGCTGACAGTGGAGCTAGCGGTTGCCTCGCCGGTATTTGACCATCGTCAGCGGCGCTTCGCAGCCGTCGATTCGGCGGTCGACCGCCATGAAGGTCTGGGCAGGCGGCAACTTCGAAAGTGGAATCGCCTGCGGGGGCCTCTTCCCCATTTTGCGTGCAAGTGACATCGGGGTTTCCGGACAAAGCGCGCCTTCAGGCGTAGGATCGAGCACCGGCATGTCGCGGGCGGGCTCGGCGGCTGCCGAGGCGGCGAGCAATGCGACCGTGAACAGGAGCATCGTACACTCTCCTTTCGCGGCGGCGATTTAGCACTGTTAAGCTAGACGGTGAAGCTTTCGCCGCAGCCACAGGCGCCCTTGGCGTTGGGGTTTTCGAACACGAAGCCAGCGGCGAAATCGTCCTCACGCCAGTCCATCACCGAGCCGATCAAGTAGAGCACGCTCGCGCCGTCGACATAGAAGGTGCCGCCGGGCGTCTCGATCTTCTCGTCGACCTTGCTCTCCTCGGTCACATAATCGACCGAATAGGCGAGGCCGGAGCAGCCGCGTCGCGGAGTCGACAGCTTGACGCCGATCGCGCCCTCGGGCGCCTTTGCCATCAGCTCGGCGACGCGGTTTTCCGCAGTTGGCGTCAGCGTGATCGCTGCGGGCCGGGCGCGGAGTTTCGTTTCCTTGTTCATAACATTCCCAATTCGAGGCGAGCCTCGTCACTCATCTTCGACGGGTCCCATGGCGGATCCCAGACCAAGTTCACGACCGCGTCGCGGATTCCCGGAACCGACATAACCCGAAGCTCGACTTCCTGTGGCAGTGACTCCGCGACCGGGCAGTGCGGGGTCGTCAGGGTCATGGTGATGGTGGCGTCGCCATCCTCGCTGATGTCGACCCCGTAAATGAGGCCGAGCTCGTAGATGTCGACCGGGATTTCGGGGTCGTAGATTGACTTCAGCACGTCGACGACGGTCGCCTGGAGGTCGCTTCCGGCGCCGCCCTTCGGTTCTTCCTTGTCGCCCGCCAGGAAGCCGGCGAGATAATCCTTCTTCCGCTCGAACTCGGGAGTCACGCGAGCGCGAGGCGGCGTCTCTACCGCATCGACCTTCTCGGTCTCGATCTTCTTTTCGCGGTTCATGCCGAAAAGATCCGCTTCACCTGCTCGATCCCGCGCACCAGCGCTTCGATGTCCGCGCTGTCGCTGTGCGCCGCGAAGCTCGCGCGCGCCGTCGCTGGGACGCCGAGCCAGTCCATCAACGGCTGCGCGCAATGGTGGCCGGCGCGGACCGCGACGCCCGCATCATCCAATATGGTGGCGGTGTCGTGCGCGTGCACCCCATCGACGTTGAAGCTGACGATTCCAGCGCTGTCCTCGGGTCCATAGAGCGTGACGCCGCCGACCTTGCGGAGCGCCTGGCGGCATTCAGCGACGAGCGCGCACTCATGGGCGTGGATCGCACCAAGGCTAAGATTCTCGACCCAGTTTATCGCAGCGTACAGCCCCACCGCGCCGACGATGTGCGGCGTGCCCGCCTCGAACCGCGCGGGCGCATCGAGGTAAGTCGTCTTCTCGAACGTGACGCGATCGATCATTGAGCCGCCACCCTGCCATGGCGGCAGGAGATCGAGGAGATCATGCCGGCCCCACAGACAGCCGATTCCGGTCGGCCCGTAAAGCTTGTGCGCGGAATAAGCGTAAAAGTCGGCGCCGATCGCGGCGACGTCGACCGGCAGGCGCGGCACCGCCTGGCAGCCGTCGAGTAGCAGCAGCGCACCTTTCGAATGCGCGATGTCGGCGGCGCGCTTCGCGTCGAGCACCGAGCCGAGCACATTGGAGACGTGGGCGAAGGCGACGACGCGATGCTCGTCGGTGAGCATTTGCTCGGCGGCGTCGAGGTCGATCTGGCCGTCGGGCGTGAGCGGAACCGCGTCGACTTCGTAACCCGCGAGCTGCCACGGCACGATGTTGCTGTGATGCTCGAGCTGCGACAGGAGCACGCG
>JAFBAM010000118.1 GCA_019247755.1 Sphingomonas sp. | reverse complement strand
CACCTTGACGCCAATGCCGACAAGGCTGCGGCCGGGCTCGACCGCGTCACCGCCTGGTTCGGCGTCGTCGCCGCGGGCTTGCTCGTGCAGGGCGGCGTCCCGCGCGTCGCTCGCGGCGAGGCAGGGCTTTCGCGAGCGCTGACGTCGGCCCAGTTCGACGACGGCGGCCTGATCAGCCGCTCGCCCTATGAGCAGATGCTGCTGGTCGACCGATTCGGCATGCTGCGGGCCTGCTACCTCGCCGCTAAGCAAACCATTCCCGACGGCATCGAGGCCGCCGCACAGGCTTCGCTCGCAGCGCTTCACGGGATCATGATGGGCGATGGCGCCTTGTCTAGCTGGCAGGGCTGCGGACCCGCTGAACCGGCGCGCCTCGCGGCACTGATCGACGGCTGCGGGATGCGCGCCCGGCCGCTGCGCAATGCCCGCGGCTGGGGTTATCAGCGGATGTCCGCGCTGGGCACGATCCTGGTCCTCGATGCCGCGCCACCGCCGCCCCAGAAAATCGCCGAGCATGGGGCCGCGTCGACATTGGCGTTCGAGCTGTCCGACGGCGGCCAGCGGCTGGTGGTCAATTGCGGCGGGCCCGGCCCGGTGCCCAGCGTGCTGCCGGACGAACTGGTCGAGGGCCTCCGGACGACCGCGGCCTACAGCACGCTCGTCCTCGCCGACACCAACTCCACCAACATCGTTGCCGACGGTTCGCTCGGGAAAGGGGTCGAGGACGTCACCATCGACCGCACCGAGGACAATGACGCGAGCCGGCTCGAGGCGACCCACGACGGTTACGTCCGCTCGTTCGGCCTCGTCCACAAGCGCAGCCTGATGCTCGGCAACGATGGCAAGGAACTGCGCGGCGCCGACCAATTGATGTCCAAGGGCCGGAAAAAGATTCGCGAATCCGCGCCCTATGCGGTCCGCTTCCACCTGGCGCCGGGGGTCGAAGCGACGACGACTGCCGACGGCATGGGCGCGATCCTCCGCTCGCGCGGCGCGCCCCCGTGGAACTTCCGCTGCCGCGGCGGCAACCTCGCAATCGAGGAAAGCCTCTGGATCGACGGGCGCGGTCAGCCCCATCGCACAAGCCAGCTTGTCATTGTCGGCGAAGTATCGGCATTGGGCGGCGAAATCGGCTGGACGTTCCGGCGCGCCAGCTGAGGCTCTTCGGCGTCATTGCGAGCGCAGCGAAGCAATCCATAATTTTCGAACGACTGCTGGATTGCTTCGTCGCTTCGCTCCTCGCAATGACGACACAAGAACGACCAAGGATCTCAAATGACCGACCTCGTCCCCGTTCGCCGGGCGCTGATCTCGCTTTCCGACAAGACCCGGCTGCAGGAGCTTGCGGCCGGCCTGGCGAGGCATGGGGTGGAGATCGTCTCGACGGGCGGGACGGCCGCTAAACTTCGCGAATTTGGCGCCTCACCTCGTGACATTAGTGAAGTTACGGGCTTCCCGGAGATGATGGACGGGCGGGTGAAGACGCTTCACCCCAAGGTCCACGGCGGCCTCCTCGGTGTTCGCGACAATCCCGAGCACGCAGCAGCGATGACCGAGCATGGCATCGCGCCGATCGACCTCGTGGTGGTCAACCTCTACCCTTTCCTCAGCACGGTGATGAGCGGAGCGGACCGCGACACGGTAATCGAGAATATCGACATCGGCGGCCCGTCGATGGTTCGCTCCGCGGCGAAGAACCACGCCTTCGTCGCCATCGTCACCGATCCCGCCGACTATGGGGCGCTGCTCGCGGAGATGGACGCGAATGGCGGCGCGACGACGATGGACCTCCGGCGCAAGCTCGCGGCAAGGGCGTTCGCGCTGACCGCCGAATATGATTCGACCGTCTCGCAATGGTTCGCTTTCGCCGACCAGGGCGAGCGCTGGCCCGAAAAATGGACTTTCTCCTCGACCCGCAAGATGCCGCTCCGCTACGGCGAGAACCCGCACCAGTCGGCCGCGCTGTACCTTCCCGTCGGTCCCGCTGCGCACGGCGTCGCGCAGGCGACGCAGGTGCAGGGCAAGGAGCTCAGCTACAACAATCTCAACGACGCCAATGCCGCCCTCGAACTCGTCAGCGAGTTTCGCGAAGCCGAGCCGACGGTGGTCATCGTCAAGCACGCCAACCCCTGCGGCGTCGCATCCCGTGGCACGTTGCTCGACGCGTGGAAGCAAGCGCTAGCCTGCGACAGCGTTTCCGCATTCGGCGGAATCGTCGCCACCAATCACTTGCTCGACGCCTCGACGGCCGAAGCGATCACCGACATCTTCACCGAAGTGGTCGTCGCACCGGACGCTGACGAGGATGCCAAGGCCGTCTTCGCCCGAAAGAAGAACCTCCGCTTGCTGCTGACCGGCTCACTGCCGGATCCCGCGCGGGGCGGGACCAGCCTGGCGTTGATCGCCGGCGGGCTGCTCGTGCAGGACCGCGACAATGGGATGATCACCCGCGAGCAGCTCAAATGCGTCACAAAGCGCCAGCCGACCGAGCAGGAGCTCGCCGACTGCCTGTTCGCCTGGACCGTGGCTAAGCACGTGAAGTCGAACGCGATCGTCTATGCAAAGGACGGCGTCACGGCGGGCATCGGCGCGGGCCAGATGAACCGCCGCGACAGCTCGCGCATCGCGGCGCTCCGCGCGAAGGAAGCCGCCGAAGCCAACGGCTGGCCCGAGCCGCGCACGGTTGGGTCGGCGGTGGCCTCCGATGCCTTCTTCCCGTTCGCCGATGGCTTGCTCGCCGCCGCCGAAGCGGGCGCAACGGCCGTCATCCAGCCGGGCGGCTCAATTCGCGACGAAGAAGTGATAGCCGCAGCGGACGAGGCAGGCCTCGCGATGCTGTTCACCGGCATGCGCCACTTCCGGCACTAGGCGACGTCGCTGGCGGTCTGGTCTCGCGCTTCGGCGGCTTCCTCGGCCTCGCGAAGCTCCTTCACCTCATGCTTGCGTAGCTTGAACAGCTCCCGGTCCTCCGGCCCGAACCCCTTGGTCCAGAGCACTGCGAAAAAGGCGATCATGATTGCCGGGACGCCGATGAACAATTGCAGCGTCTGCGGCAGGAAATAGCGAACGAGGCCACCGACCGCGACGCCTGATGCGGTCGCCCAGACGAGGTCCCAGCGCCAGCCCGAGACGGCGTCTCCCAGCTTCCTGGCCAGCAACCGAGACTTCGTGATCGAAGCGAAACCGAGTGCGATGCAGAGGCCGATCGCCGGGCCGGTCGCCTGGAATGCCAGCGGCAGTCCTTCGCGCCGCATGATCAGGATCAATACGGCGGCGAGGCCGGCTTCCAGCGCGAGCATCACCAGGCTGATCACCATGTTCCGCGTTCGCGCAACGAAGATCAGCGCGGCTTCGCTGACGACTGCAGCGGCCGCGATTACCTCCGCGGCGAGGAGGAAACCGAGCATCGCGGTGCCGCCGGTGAAACCCTTGCCGACCAGCGCCATCACCGCCCGCCCCGGAATGCCGAGCGCGAGCGCGATCCCGAGCTGCGCGGCGATGATCCAGTAGGTGACTTGCCGCACCTGCTTGGCGATTCCGGCGCGGTCGTCGACCGCCAGCCTGCGGACGATCGCCGGGCCCAGCACAGGCTCGAAGCTGGTCTTGAGCTTGGCCGGCAATGTCGCGACCTGCTGGGCAGCATAATAAATGCCGACGAAGCTCGCCGGGACGAATGCGCCCAAGACTGCAAGGTCGATGCGGCGCGATGCCCACTCGACCACGTCCGCGGCTGCGACCGGGACATTGCGCACCGCCGTCCTCCATGCCGTGCTAAGGTCGGGCGACCAGCCGTGCGGCAGGCCGTAGCAGCGCAGCAGCGGGATCAATGCGGCAATCAAGGCCGCGACCATCGAGACGACGTAAGCAACGATCAGCCCGTCGCCCCGCGCCACCATGCTCGGCACGAACGACAGGACGAGTGCGGCGATGCTGATCACCCACGGCTGGACGATCGACCGCGCACGGACCGTCGCGCCGACGTCATGGTGATAGGCAAG
>JAFBAM010000099.1 GCA_019247755.1 Sphingomonas sp. | reverse complement strand
GACCGACCGCTTCGCAATCCGCTGCCACGAGGAGATCATCGGCCCGGTCAATCTCCCAGCCAGCCGCTTTTAGGGTTGTTCAAACGTAAATTTCGGCTTCACAACCGGTTCAGCTGATCCGGCGCACCTCCTCCGGGCGAGGAGACGGGGATGCTACCCAACACGATCGCGCTCAATCGCGATCTCAAGCCGACGACCGACCTTGATTCCCTAATCGCCGGTGCGCTCGCGCAACATTATGCGCTCGAGCCTCCGAGGGTCATGACGACGCTGTTCCCGGAGACGCGGGGAACGGCGATCGGGCAGCCGCTGATCGTCACTTAAGGCCTTTGTTAAGACCTCGCGCCGATTCTCTGGCCTGATGGGGTTCGTGCGGAAAATAGCGGCTGCAAGGCTAGGCGCCATGGTGCTCGCCAGCGTCCCAGCTTCGGCCGAGACGCCGGAGCCGTTGGTGGTGACGAAGCTCGCGGATCCCGACCCGAACTACGTCGCGCCGGCGGAGCCGAAGCACGGCAAGCGCCAATCGGACGCCGACGATCAGAGTTTGGCCCTTAATGCCGCCATGCAGGACTTCAGCCAGGCGCTTGGCCAGGCCCTCCTCTTGCAGCAACAGGTCATCGATCAGCGTTGCAAGTCGGGCGCCGCAAATGCGGCAAGCAGCGCTGAGCGTATGGCATGGGAAGCCGCCTGCAAATACGTGCGCCGCTGATTGGCAATCGCTAAGGGTGACGTTCGAGGCTTGCTGCGCTAGAGGCGCCGCTTTCCAGCACTGGTGGAAGCGAGTTGAGCCTTTACGCCCAATATGCCGCGCTCCTTGACGGAGTGCTCGACGACCTCGTTACCGACGGCGCGCTGCCGGCGGACCTCGACCGCAAGAATGTGACGGTCGAGCCGCCGCGCGATCCTTCGCACGGCGACCTCGCAACTAATGCGGCCATGGTGCTCGCTAAAGGAGCGGGCACGAACCCACGCGCGCTTGCGGAGGCGATCAAGCCGAAGCTCGAGGCGATGCCTCCGGTCACGTCGGTCGAGATTGCGGGTCCGGGGTTCATCAACCTCCGGCTGAAGCCGGACGCCTGGCGGGACGAGCTGCGCACGATCCTCTCCGAAGGTGAGGCTTATGGCCTGTCCACGGTTGGTGCGAACGAGCGGGTGAACGTCGAATATGTCTCGGCCAATCCGACGGGGCCAATGCACGTCGGCCATTGCCGCGGCGCCGTGGTCGGCGACAGCCTCGCGCGGCTGCTCGAAGCGGCCGGCTTCCGCGTCACCAAAGAATATTATGTCAACGACGCGGGCGCGCAGGTCGATACGCTCGCGCGGTCGGTGCACCTGAGGTACCGCGGGGCGCTCGGCGAGGACATCGGCGACATTCCCGAGGGCATGTACCCGGGCGAATATCTGAAGCCGGTCGGGGAGATTCTCGCTGCTCAGCATGGCGATCGGTTCGCTTCTGCGCCGGAGGAAGAATGGCTGGCCGTGTTTCGCGAGGACGCGATCGCGGCGATGCTTGACCTTATCAAGCACGACCTCGGCCTCTTGAACATTCATCACGACCTGTTCTCGTCGGAAGCCAAGGTTCAAGGCAGCGGCGCGGTCGAGGAAGCGATGGAAGTCCTTCGTAGCAAGGGCCTCGTCTACGAAGGCACGCTCGAGCGGCCCAAGAGTCTCGACCCACACGACGAATGGGAGCCGGTGGAGCTAACCCTGTTTCGCTCGTCGCAGTTCGGCGACGACCAGGACCGGCCGATGAAGAAATCTGACGGCAGCTGGACCTACTTCGGCGCGGACGCCGCTTACCATTGGCAGAAGGCCAAGAGCGCCGATCACTTGGTCGACATCTGGGGTGCAGACCACGCGGGAACGGTGAAGCGCATCCAGTCGGCGGTGAAGGCGCTGACCGACGGCCGCGTCGACTTGGACGTGAAGCTGATCAACATGGTCCGCCTCTTCCGCGGCGGCGAACCGGTGAAGATGAGCAAGCGCGCTGGCGACTTCGTCACGCTGGCCGATGTGGTGAATGAGGTCGGCAAGGATGTCGTCCGCTTCATGATGCTGACGAAGCGCGCCGACACGCCGCTCGATTTCGACTTCATGAAGGTCGTCGAGGCGTCGAAGGACAATCCGGTCTTCTACGTCCAGTACGCCCACGCTCGGATCAGCTCACTGAAGCGCAAGGCCGCAGACGCCGGTGTCGATCTTTCGACCGATGCCGATCTCTCGCTCCTCGACGAGGAGGAATTGGGCCTGGTGAAGCGCGCGGCGCAATATCCGCGTGTGCTGGAGAGCGCGGCGCTGGCGCATGAGCCGCACCGCATTGCTTTCTACCTCTACGATCTCGCGGCCGAGTTCCACGCGCTCTGGAATCGCGGCAACGATGATCCCGAACGGCGCTTCCTCATTGAAAAAAATCCACAACTTTCTCGGGCGCGGCTGGAACTGGCTATGTCAATCGCGCAGATTATCCGGAGCGGTCTCGACCTGATGGGAGTCGCCGCAACCGAGGAGATGCGTTGATGAGCCGCGTAGAGGCTGCGGCGCCGGACAGGCTGCCGTGGCTTCCCGACGAACCCACGCCGCAAAGGCGAGGGCGCCGATCGCGATTGCTGCCCTTCGCTGGGATCGCGCTGGCAATGCTGGCCGGCGCCGGCTGGCTGGGTCTTCGCAACTTGTCCGAACAAGTGCCGGGCCCGACGCAGCGCGTCGCCCCTAGCACCACCGTCTCGTTGCCCGCGCCCCGCGCGTCCGAACCGTCCGTGCAGACGCCGGAGCGGCAGGAGGTGACCCCAGCTCCGGTACGCGCGGTTCGGCCGGCGACCGTTCGCGAAGTCCGCATCGTCGCGCCACCGAAGATTGCTCCAGCCAAGAGCTCGCCGCCTGAGGCCGAGCCCACCGACGCTGAGACCGTGACGGCCGTACCGGTTGCTGTGCCGAAGCCCGTCCCTCTGCGGCCCTGGAATCCTCGGGTCGCCAAGGGAGCGAACGGGCGGCTAGTTCAAATTGGCGCTTTCGGCTCTATCCACCAGGCCAAGCAAGGCTGGTGGTATATGGCGCGCGCCTTCCCCGGGATGCGTCGCTTGCCGGCGATCGTCCGGCCCACCCGCAATTCGAAGGGCCGTGTCTTCTACCGCTTCCAGGTTGGGACGACGTCCCAGGCGCATTCGGAAGTGCTCTGCCAGCGAATGGAGCAGATCCGCTTCAGCTGCGCTGTCGTCGGCTTGCCATGGAAAGCGAAGGTCGAAAGATGAGCGACGAACGCGCATGGGAGGAACCGCTTCCTTGGCTTGCGCCGGTAGAAGACGAGGATGAACCGCGCGGAATTTCGGCGCGCCGGATGTTCGCCGCGCTCATAGTCGTACTGCTGGCCGCCGTGCTCGTTGCCGGAACATTCTTCTGGCTCGGGCGCCGTGATGTCGCCGTCGATGGCCCGCCCCAGCTGATCAAGGCGCCGGCTGGACCTTACAAGGTGAAGCCCACCGATCCGGGCGGCCTCGATATCAGCGGGGAAAGCGAAACGGCGTTTGAGACGAGCGCCGGCGAAGACAAGGATTCGCAGCTCGACCTCAACAAGATGCCGGAGACGCCGATCGCCAAGCCGGAACAGCCGAAAACAATTCCGTCCAGTGAGGCGAAGGAACCCGTTGCGGCCGAGCCCAAGCCGGCGCCGGCGACGGGCGGAAGCGGCAGCGTGGTTCAGCTTGGCGCGTTTGCCAATCAGGCGCAGGCCGAGCGGGCGTGGACCGCTCTTTCCGGGCGTTTCCCCAGCGTTGCCGCGCTGAACAAGATGGTCATCCCCTTCACGGGCGGCATCCGGCTTCGCGCCGGCGCCGGCTCGCCGGCCCAGGCGAAGCAGGTTTGCCAGACCTTGAAGGCCGCCGGCGAAAACTGCTTCGTGGCGCAATAGGCTGGGACGGATGCAGGCGGCGATCTACGGCCTCGAAGGCTTTACGCTGAAGGATGACGAGCGCGCCTTCTTCCGCGACGCTGATCCCGCTGGCTTCATCCTGTTCCGGCGTAATTGCGAGAACCAGGATCAACTGCTGCGGCTGACGGAATCGCTTCGCGACATCGCTGGCCGTCACGACGTTCCAATTCTCATCGACCAGGAGGGTGGCCGCGTCGCCCGCATGCGCCCACCCGAATGGCCAGCGTTTCCGACCGCTGAGAAGTTCGCGCTGCTCTATCGCACAGCGCCGTCATCGGCGATCGAGGCGGTTCGGGCCAATGCCCGCGCGCTTGCGCTGATGCTGCGCTCGGCGGGCATCAACGTGAACGCGCTTCCGCTGCTCGACGTCCGGCAGGAAGGCGCATCGGACATTATCGGCGATCGGGCGCTCGGCTCGGAGCCCATGCAGGTCGCGGCGCTCGGTCGCGCCGTGCTGGACGGCATGGCCTCGGCCGGCGTCGTCGGCATCATCAAGCATATGCCGGGGCACGGCCGCGCGCTGGTCGACAGCCATCACGAATTGCCGATCGTCACGGCGAGCGCGGAGGAGCTGGAGACGGACCTCGAGCCGTTCGAGCGCCTTGCTTCCGCGCCGATGGGGATGACCGCCCATGTCGTCTACACGGCCTGGGACGAAGAACGCCCGGCAAGCCTGTCGCCGACGGTGATCCGGAATATTATCCGCGAGCGCATTGGCTTCGATGGCTGGCTGATGAGCGACGATATCGGCATGGAGGCGCTGAAAGGCGACTTTGCCAGCCGCGCTTCGGGCGTGGTCGCCGCAGGCTGCGACGTGGCGCTGCATTGTTCCGGCATGATGGACGAAATGGTCGCGGTGGCATCCGCCGTTCCAGCGATGAGCGCGGAAGGTCATGAGCGGCTCAATCGCGCCATTGCGGCAACTCGGATTGACGTAGAAAGCGTTGATTTTGCAGAGGAAATCGCCAAGCGGGATCAGCTGCTCGCGCTTGCCTGATCAACCGTTCGTCGACCTGTAAAGCCCGTTCGTCGACTGAATTGCGTGCTGCAACTGAATCTGGCCAAGGTCGCGTTCCGACCTCGCCACCCTATCCAAAGAGACGTCTTCCGATGCGTCTTCTGCTCGCTGCATCTGCCCTTGCCCTGCTCGCCGCTCCCGCCTTCGCGCAATCGTCCGGTTCGTCCGGTGGCGACAAGACAAAAAGCCTCGATGCTCTCCACTCCGAGGCCCTGATCGATGCAGCGAAGAGCGGTTACGCCGATGCCCCGGTCGAGGAGCGCGCAGTCCAGACGCGGCACAGCGCGGCAGTCAGCGGCCGCACCATCCCTTACACGGCGACAGCCGGCACGCTGACCATCCGTGACAATGGCGGCAAGCCCAAGGCGAGCATTTTCTATACGGCCTACACCGCCGATGGAGCAGCGAGCTCCAATCGCCCCGTCATGTTCTTCTACAATGGCGGCCCGGGCTCAGCCTCGCTCTGGCTGCGTATGGGCTCCTTCGGTCCGATGCGGCTTGCGACGGGCAATCCGGAATCGATCCGCCCGGCGCCGTTCGACTTCGGCGCCAATCCCGACACGTTGCTGGGCTCGACCGACATGGTGTTCATCGACGCTCCGGGCACCGGCTATTCGCGCGCGCTCGGCGACGCCAAGGGCAGTGACTTTTACGGGGTCGACCAGGATGCGGACGCCTTCGCTCGCGCCATCATCCGCTACGTCACCAAGTTCAATCGCTGGGGCAGCCCCAAATTCCTGTTCGGCGAGAGTTATGGCACGACCCGCTCGGGGGCGCTTGCCTACCAGCTTCAGGACCGCGGTCTGGCGCTCAACGGCGTGGTGCTCCTGTCCTCGATCATGAATTATGCGCGGCGCGCGCCGGGCCTCGATCGCGATTACATCAACTATCTTCCGAGCTATGCCGCGACGGCTTGGTACCATCACAAGATGGCCAATCCGCCGGCGTCGGTTGAGCAAGCGGCCGCGCAGGCGCGTGCATTTGCGCAGGGTCCGTACGCTGCGGCCCTCGAGAAGGGGCAGACGATCAGCCCTCAGGAACGCGACGCTGTCGCCCAGCAGATGAGTGCGCTGACTGGCTTGTCGCCGGAGTTCATCGAGCGAGCCAATCTCCGCGTCGATCTTTCGCGGTTTCGGAAAGAGCTCCTGCGCAACGAGCGCGAGACGGTTGGGCGGTATGACTCGCGCTATACCGGCGTCGATCCCGATGCCGCCGGCGAGGCGCCCGACTATGACGCGTCAGATACGGCGATCAGCGGCGCCTTCATCGGCACGCTGAACACCTATCTGTCGCGCGACCTCAACTACCAGACCAACATGGCCTATCGCGCCAGCGCGAGCGAGGAAGAGGGCTTCAAGTGGGACTGGAGCCACAAGGCCCCCGGCGGCCGCCAGCCGCTGCAGCAGCCCAATACGGCGATCGATCTCGCGGCCGCGATGCGCCAGAACCCATACCTCAAGGTCCTGTCGCTGAACGGCTGGTATGACATGGCGACGCCCTTCTTCGGCACCGAGTACGACCTCAACCATATGATGTTGGAGCCCGCGCAGCAGCGGAACCTTGAGTTCCGTTATTATCCGTCCGGCCACATGGTCTATTTGAACCCGGATGCGCTGCATTCGATGCGGCTGGACGTCGAGCGGTTCATCTACGATGCGGTGGGTGAAGCGCGCTACGCGACCCCGCCCGCCGCTCCGCGCCGCCGCCGCTAGTTATCCCCAACAGAATGTGTCCCTGCCTTCGCAGGGGCACTACTAATGGGGTAATATTCGGTTGTGGACGAGGATTTCGAGTCACCGCCGGTCCGCCAGTCGGATGAGCTCAACCTGACCCTCGACGGGTGGGAAGGGCCGCTCGACCTGCTGCTCAACCTTGCCCGCGCGCAGAAGGTCGATCTCGCGCAAATCTCGATCCTCCAGCTGGTCGAACAATATCTGACCTATCTGGCAGAGGCGCGCGCGCTGAAGCTGGAAATTGCTGCCGATTACCTCGTGATGGCTGCCTGGCTCGCCTATCTCAAATCCTGCCTGCTGCTGCCGAAGGATCCCGAACAGGATCCTAGCCCCGAAGAGATCGCGCTGCGCCTTCAGCTGCGGCTGCAACGCCTCGATGCGATGCGCGAAGCCGGTGCGAGGCTGCTCGGCCGCGATCGTATCGGCCGCGACGTCTTTCTCCGCGGCGCGCCCGAAGGTTTGCGTCTCGTGCGCAAGGCGATGTGGCAGGTGCGCGAATTCGACCTGTTCGCGGCTTATGGCGTCGTCCGTGCGCGCACCCAGCCGGCGATGCACGTGGTGCACGCGCGGTCGGTCATGACCCTTGATGAAGCCATTGAACGTGTCGGCAAGATGATCGGCATGGCGCTCGACTGGACCGTGCTCGAGAGCTTCCTGCCGATCACCGATGATCCTCAGCTTCGCCGTTCAGCATTGGCGTCAAGCTTCCTCGCTGCGCTCGAGCTCGCCCGGCGCGGCCGCCTGGACATTGCTCAGGATGAGCCATTCGCGCCGATCCATCTCAAGGTTGCTGCGTGATGGACGAACTTGTCCGTGCCCTCGAAGCCACCCTGTTCGCTTCCGCCGAGCCGCTGAGCATCGAGGATCTTATCGAACATGTCGGCGAAGGCGAGATCGACATCGCGCTCGGCCAGCTTGCGCAGCATTACGAGGGACGCGGTATCGAACTCGTTGAGCGCGGGGGGCGCTGGCATTTCCAGACCGCGCCCGATCTGGCGCACCTGCTGCGCCGGACGCGCGAGGAACCGCGACGACTGTCGCGCGCAGCCACAGAGACGCTGGCAATCATCGCCTATCACGAGCCCGTTTCCAGGGCGGAAATCGAAGCCATCCGGGGCGTGCAGATCTCGAAAGGCACGCTCGACGTTCTGATGGATGCGGGTTGGGTTAGGCCGGCCGGGCGCAGGGAGGGCCCCGGTCGGCCGCTACTCTATGCAACCACGGCGGAATTCCTGACCCATTTCGGCCTCGGCTCGCGCCGCGACCTGCCCGGCATCGACGATCTGAAGGCCGCTGGCTTGCTCGATCCACTAGATGACAGCGTCATGGAATCGCTCGGTGAGCTTCAACTGGAAAGCGAAGAGCAAGGCGACTAGATAGGCCGCCAAAGGAGTTTCCGTGATGGGCGGTTTCAGCATTTGGCATATCCTGATCTTCGCGATCATCGTCCTGCTGCTCTTCGGCGGGAACCGCTTCTCGTCGATGATGGGTGACGTTGCGAAGGGCATCAAAAGCTTCAAGCAGGGAATGGCTGACGAAGATGACGACAAGATGCGGCGCTATGATGAGCAGCGCCGCAACGATCCGCGGCAGCTGCCGCGCGACCAGCCGCCGATCGACGTGACGTCCCGTCCTGCCGAGCCCGCCGCTCCGCCGCCGCAAGACGACGAAGCCCGCTAGCTTTTCCGGTTCGCCATGTTCGGTGTCGATTCCTCCGAGCTGGCGGTCGTCGCCATCCTTGCGCTGATCTTCATCGGGCCCAAGGATCTGCCGCGCGTGCTCCGTACCGTCGGCTATTGGGTCGGACGGGTCCGCGGAATGGCGCGGCACTTCACTTCCGGCATCGAGAACATGGTCCGCGAGGCCGAGCTCGAGGAAATGGAAAAGCGCTGGCGCGAGGAAAATGAGCGTATCATGCGGCTCCATCCGGCCGACGCACATTATCCCGAACCCGGTCAGCCCGACACCATGCCGCCGGTCGTCGATCCCGAGCCCGGCCAGGCCGAGCCGCCGCCGGACAAGCGGCCGCTTCCGTGAAGGATATCGACGACACCAAGCAGCCCTTGCTCGAACATCTGATCGAGCTTCGGCGACGGCTCCTCTGGTCGCTGGCCACGCTCGTGGCCTGCTTCTTCCTCTGCTTCTACTTCGCGAAGGACATCTTCGCCGTCCTAGTCCAGCCGTTGATCAAGGCGGGGCAGGGCAAGCTCATCTACACCGACATTTTCGAGGCCTTTTTCACGCAGGTGAAGGTCTCGCTCTTCGCGGCACTCATGCTGGCCTTCCCGGTCATCGCAACCCAACTATGGCGGTTCGTTGCCCCCGGCCTCTACGCAAAAGAGAAGAAGGCCTTCCTTCCCTTCCTGATCATGACTCCCTTCTTCTTCGCTGCCGGGGCCTGCTTTGCTTACTTCGCGGCGATGCCCTGGGCGCTGCATTTCCTGCTCAGCTACCAGGGCGATGTCGGCGGCATTCAGCAGGAAGCGCTGCCCGGTGTCGGCAATTATCTGAACTTCTGCACGCGCTTCATTTTCGGGTTTGGCGCGGCCTTCCTGTTGCCGATCCTGCTGATGATCTTGGAGCGCGCTGGCATCGTGACCCGCGAGCAACTCGCCAAGTCGCGCCGCTACGCGATCGTAGGCGCCGCCGCGGTGGCGGCCGTGCTTACGCCACCCGACGTCGTGTCGATGCTGCTGTTGCTGGTGCCACTCTACGGTCTCTACGAATTTGCGATCCTCGCCATCCGGATCACGCACTGGCGGGCGGCTCGGAAAGCCGCCCGTTCAGGCCCTGCCGTGAGTGCAATCGTGACTGGACCCCAGACAGAAGAGGGCCCGGAAGCGCCACCGGGGGGGGGGAGGGTTGGCGGTTCCGGGCCCATTTAAGCGGATAGCGAGAGCGGGGGGGCAAAAGGTCACTATCCGAACAGCACAACGCCCCTTGTTCGAGATGGGTTCCGCTCATTCGAAAGTTTTTTGGCTGAATCCGTAACGACCCGCAGCCGTTTCTAGGCCGGCGGAAATACTGGCAAATCAACGCTGTAGCGCCCAAGCTTGCGTTCGAGCGGCGATCTTAGCTGCTTGGCCAGTCCACCGACGATCCGCTCGAATTGCATTTTTTCCGGCGCATCCTCGTCCCCCGTGGTCAGGACCGGACTGCTGAGTGCTAGGCGGGCGGTCAGCTCGCTGGTCCGCCGCAAGGAAATCTCGACAGGCTCCGCAGGAGCGTACAGCATCGCATGTTCGACGATCTCCGTGACCAGGAAAGCCACCGCGACGGCCACGTCTTGTGTCGTGTTCAGCGTGTCGATCTCGAGGTCGAGCCTGACGCCCCGCGCTGGTTCTGGCGCGCTCGCCCTGAGCTCGGCGGCAAGCTCGGTCACTAGCGGCCTTAGCGCGATGCCGCGATTCTCCTCCATCTCGGCGAAGTGATTGCGGTGGACAATCGAGAGCGCGCCGACGCGCCGGCTGATCCCGGCATATGCTGCCTGCGCGTCGGGGGTGCCGGCGCTGCGGCCGTGAATGTTGAGCAGCGAAGCTACAACTTGGAGGTTGTTCTTTACCCTGTGATGCACTTCGCGAACGAGCTTGCGCTGGCCTTCCAGCGCTCCCGTCATCTCGGCTTCGGATTCCTCTACCCGCGCCACAGCCCGGCCAAATGCGTCGCGAAGCTCCTGGATCTCCTGGCTCGGGCCAAGTTTGCGCGGCAGGTCGAGCGAGCCGCCACCCGGCTGATACGCCATCACAGCGCGTTCAAGCCGCCTCAGCGGCCTGATCAGCAGCCGGCTGACGAGCAGCCAGGTAACCACCGCGGCCAGGATCCACATCAGCAGTGGGAGCAAAGGCATTAATCGATCGATCCCGCTTATGCGCTGATGCTGAATGCCGATCCTGGCGACCAAATTGCCGTTGCCGATCGGATATTGCGCGAAAGTCAGATCAGCTATGTTGGACGTAATCACGGACAGCGACGAATTGGCGTCGCGAAGCTCGACGGACTGGACGAGCGTCGCCGCGTCCGTCGCGGCCTTCCGCAGTTCGTCGATCTTCAGGCTGGCAGTCACCATGCCGCCCACTGGTGCGGCTCGAATGACGACCTCGTGAGCAGTCGGGTCAAGCCAAACGCGGATTGTCCCGGGGGACAGCACCGGGTTCGGCTCCCTCGGCGTGAAGCCGCCATAGGTGCACAGCAGCTGTCCATCCATCGATCGCAGGGAAAAGCTTTGAGTGATCCCCGGCGTTGTCGCCAGAGCCTTAGCCGCTTCGAGGCAGGCTCCGCTGCCCGGATTACGCAGCGGGTTGGTGGCCGCGACACGCATTGCCAGTGCGTTCCGAGCGATTAGCCCTTCGATCGCCGTTGCAGCCGCTCTCGACTGCTGCTCGTTTCGACTTTCAAGCGCGGCGTCTGCCTGGTGGATTCCGCTGTTTCCAAGCCAGGCGAGTGCGATCCCGATCGGCAGCAGGATCGCGGTAAGGATAAGGAGAAGCTTGGCTCCCGTAGGCAGCCGGGCGAATTGCTCAGCTGCCGTCACGACTTTGAACCCAAAGCGAAGACGCTCTTAGCTGAGCTTTCCCAAAAGATTGAGGAAATCGTCGGGCACCGTTTCGCGGAGCGTATCGTCGTAGACAGAGCGAAGCGCGCGCCCAAGGTCGCCCTGGCGCTGGCCGCGTCCACCGCGTTGGGAAGCTTGTGACTTCTTCGAGCGCCTGGAATTTCCGGCTCCCTCCGTGTCGCTTCGCTTCTTCGCACTCAACTCCAGTCCCCCCTAGCGCGGGTCCTTCGCGCTCATACTCGACTTGTTCCACGGCGCAACCGGCTCGACGCCGCGCGCATATGCATCAAGCGGGTCGCTGCGCGGCAATAGCTTCGCAACGGCCCGGCTTAGGCGTGGAAACCAAATCGCCGATGCTTTGTTCCAGAGGGGTATCAACTCTTTGGGGGCGGAGAAGGCTTACGCATCACCCAGTCCTTGCGGGGTTGCAACAATTCATGAGCGCCGCCTAAGACGGCGCGAATTTGAGCTTTCGAGGGAGAATATCCAATCATGTCCCTTGGCCAGGAACTTGCCCCACACCTGCCATTCCTCCGCCGTTACGCCCGCGCCCTGACCGGCAGCCAGACGCATGGCGACGCCTTCGTTCGAGCAACTCTGGAGGCGATCGTTGCCAAGCCAGACGAGTTTCCGCGCGACGTCGATCCGCGGCTTGGGCTGTACAAGACGTTTCACGCGATCTGGTCGACCGCCAATATCGAAGAAGGCGAGGAGCCCGTGCAAAGCGCGACCGGCGCCGAGGGGATTGCCCACGCGCGGCTTTCGCGAATCACGCCCTTGTCGCGGCAGGCACTCTTGCTGACCTCGCTCGAGGGCTTCTCCTCGGAGGATACAGCTTACCTGATCAACGCCTCGCCGAGTGACGTCGACTCGCTGGTTGCGGAAGCGCTCGAGGAGATTGAGCGGCAGACGCTCGCCGATGTTCTCATCATCGAGGACGAGCCGATCATCGCGATGGACAGCGGGACGATCGTTCGCGACCGCGGCCATAATGTCACTGGCGTCGCGGTAACGCGCGATGAAGCTGTCGCGCAGGCACGACAGAGCCCGCCGGGCCTCGTCCTCGCCGACATTCAGCTGGCCGACGATTCGAGCGGGATCGATGCGGTGAAGGATATTCTCGCGGAATTTTCGGTGCCTGTGATCTTCATCACCGCTTTCCCGGAGCGCTTGCTGACCGGAACGCGGCCAGAGCCCACGTTTCTCATCACCAAGCCGTTCCAGCGTTCGACCGTGAAAGCGGCGATCGCGCAGGCCCTTTTCTTCGACGCCGCAACAGTCCCAGCCGCTTAAGTCTCGGAACACGGTTCAACTCGGCGCGTTAGCCGGGGGAACCGTGATTTCGTAACGAGAGCATAATGGCTGATCCCCGACACTCCGAGCCTTCGGTGCGTGAAACCGCAACTGAGGCGCGTGCCGGCTCGACGCCGGGAGTTGCCCGTAATGTTCTCGTCTTCGGCACGTTGCTGGTGGTGATTATTTTCGCGATCATCTTCTTGGTCGGACGACCCTGACCACCTAGCTACTGTCACAATCGCTGTTCATGTTGGATCAACGCGCACCGGGTCACGGCCCGGCGCCTGTAACGGGTGGGGTTATTTTGACGCAGGCTCGAGAACAGGATCGACCAACAGCCGCCTCGGGTGATTGGGCGCCGCTGTCCGACCCCGAGTTCAAGGATCAGCTGGCGGCGGTTATCCCGCACCTTCGTGCCTTCGGCCGATCACTCTCCGGAAGCCGCGACCTCGCCGACGACCTGGTTCAGGAGACGCTCTTGAAGGCGTGGGCTGCCCGCAAGCGGTTTCAGGCCGGCACCAACATGCGCGCTTGGACCTTCATCATCCTGCGCAACCTGTTCCTGAGCCAGATGCGCCGCGCCCGCTTCAAGGGTGAGTGGGACGACATCACCGCGTCGAAAATTCTTGCGGCGCCTGCGAGCCAGGATCGGCACATCGAACTTGGCGACATGCAGCGGGCACTGATGCACCTGCCCCAGCCGCAGCGCGAGGCATTGATCCTCGTCGGTGCGGGCGGGTTTGCTTACGAGGAGGCAGCCGAGATCTGCGGTTGCGCGGTCGGCACAATCAAGAGTCGCGTGGCGCGCGGACGCGTTGCGCTCGAGCAGCTTCTCTCGAGCGGCAAACTGCCTTCACGGCGGCAGCATCGGACAGATCCCGACAAGTCGGCACTTCAGACGATCATGGGCGAGGTCGACGAGCTGAGCCGCGACCACGGGGAATAGCGCGCTCAGTTGAGCTTGCGCAGCAGCTCCGCAAAATCACGGTCGCACGGCTCCGACGCCGCAGCCTCGAAGGCGCGGCGCAGGGCGGCCATGATGCCGGCGTGCGTCGGGGGCACGTCCACCCGTATGACCTGACGGTCCGAAGTGTTCAAATCCGACGCCGAAACAGATTCAGGTTCCAGCTTCATTTGCATTGCAAACGACTCGTGCTCCGAAGAAGTTTCCTGCAAGTCGTTCGCGCAACGCTGAAAAGGCCGCAATGGGACAAATTGGTCGCACAAGGAGCCGTGATGATGCGCTTGATCGCGCGCGAAATCATTCACCTTTCCTGCGCGAAGCGATCGAGGCTCGACCCGACATCGTTGAGACCTTTGCGACCAGCGGGGCGGCTGCGGCAGCTACGCGGGCTCTGCAGTCCGATGGCGACACGCTCGAGAGTAGTTTGCGTCGCCGGCGCCATGGTCTGGCGCTGGCAGTGGCTCTCGGCGACCTGTCCGGTGAGCTGACACTTGAGGACGTCACGCAGCTGCTGTCGGACTTCGCCGACCGGGCGATCGACGAGGCCGTTCGCGCTGCGATCACCGAGCGCGTGCCGGATGCGGAGCCGCAGGGATTCGCCGTCATCGCCATGGGAAAGCTCGGCAGCCACGAGCTCAATTATTCTTCCGACGTCGACCTGCTCTTGCTGTTCGACCCCGAGACTCTGCCGAAGCGCGGCCGCGACGACGCGGGTGAAGCAGCCGTCCGCTATGGTCGGCGGGTCATCGAGCTGCTCCAGAAGCGCACGGAGTACGGTTATGTCGAACGTGTCGACCTCCGGCTTCGGCCATCGCCGGAAGTCACTCCAATCGTACTCCCCGTGAACGCCGCCATTTCGCATTATGAATCGAGCGCGCTGCCTTGGGAGCGCGCCGCTTTTATCCGGGCGCGCGCGGCGGCTGGCGACATCGCACTGGGGCAGCGGTTTCTGGACGCGATCCAGCCCTTCGTTTGGCGGCGTTCGCTGGATTTCGGCGTCATCGAGGAGGTTCGCCAAATCTCAGCGCGGATCCGCGACCACTTCGCGCAGGGCGCGGTCATCGGGCCGGGTTTCGACTTGAAGCGCGGCCGAGGGGGAATCCGCGAAGTCGAGTTCTTCGTGCAGATCCAGCAGATGATCCACGGGGGCAGGGATGCGTCTGTGCGGGCGCCAGCCACGCTCTATGCGATCCATGCCTTGAAAGCCGCGGATCGTCTCGATCAGCGTACCGCTGAGGAGCTCGCCGAGGCCTATCGTTTTCTCCGCACGGTCGAGCACCGGGTTCAGATGGTGGACGACGCGCAGACTCATCTCCTGCCGGCCGACGCTTCGGCGCTGGACAATGTGGCGCAACTCCACGGCGTCTCTGACGGAGAGAAGTTGCTGGGGCTGCTGCGGCCGCACGTCGACCGAGTTGGTGCGATCTTCGATGGGCTGGCGCCCGATACCAGCGCGCGGCTCTCCAACGATCCCGACATCCTCCGCGAAGAACTTCGCTCACTCGGTTTCGCTGACGGGGATTCTGCGGCCCGCCACATTGCGGACTGGTGTTCGGGGAAAGCGCGTTCGCTGCGGTCGCCGCCTGCGCAGCAAGCTTTCGAAGCGATGTTGCCCGGTTTGCTCCGTGCGATCGCCGCAGGGGCTGACCCTAATCATGCTCTCAATCGCCTGAGTGACATCGTTGAGCGGTTGTCGAGCGGCGTAAACTTCTTCCGACTGCTCGAGGCGCGGCCGGGACTGGCGCACCTGCTCGCGAAAATTCTCGCTCATGCGCCGCTCCTCGCCGATCAACTCGCCCGCCGCCCCGAACTATTCGAAGGGCTGTTCGACGCGTCGTCATTCGCGGTGCCACCCGAGGCTGCCGAGTTTGCAGCGCTCCTGACCGAGGCCATGCGTGGCCATAGCTACGACGTTGCACTCGATCGCGCCCGGCGGCTGGTAAATGAAAGACGCTTTGCGCTCGGCGTTCAGCTTATCGACCGCCGACGCGACCCATTGGAGGTGACTGAGGGCTACGCCCGTGTCGCCGAGGGCGCGCTGGTGGCTTTGGGACAGACGGCCGCGAATGAGTTCGAGGCGTCTCATGGCCGCTTTGCAGATGGGGAGCTCGTCGTTCTCGGTCTCGGACGGCTCGGCGGCTATTCGCTGACTCACGCGTCGGACCTCGACGTGATCTATCTTCATACCGCCCCGGCGGACTCGCGATCGGATGGCCTCAAGCCGCTTGGACCCAATGACTATTTCAATCGGCTCGCCAGCCGGGTCACGGCGGCCATGAGCGTGCCGACCGCGGCGGGACCGTTATATGAGATCGACGCTCGGCTTCGGCCGCAGGGCTCGAAGGGCATGCTCGTCGTGCCGCTTGAAGGGTTTGAGCGCTACCAGCGCGAGGAAGCCTGGACCTGGGAGCACATGGCCCTTTGTCGTGCCCGGCCGATCTTCGGGTCGGTTGCGGCGCGCGAGCGTACGGCCGCCATCATTGGCGAGATCCTGCGGATGGACCGGGATCCCGCCAAGGTTATCGCAGACGCGGTCAAGATGCGTAAGGATATGGAGCGCCACAAGCCGGCTCACGGTCCATTAGATGTGAAGCTCGGCCGGGGCGGACTCGTCGACCTCGAATTTGCTGTGCACGTGCTGCAGCTCACCACGCACGTTGGCCTCGATACGCGACTTGAAGTGGCACTTGAGGAGCTAGCCACCGAGTCTTTGGTACCGGCAAATATTGTTGAGTCGCTAAAGTTGCTCTCGCGCATGTTGGTGATGATGCGGCTCGTTGCACCCGGCGACATCAAGCCGACGCCGGAGACCTGGCAGCTCGTTGCGGAAGCCTGCGGCTCCGCGAGCTGGGATGCGCTGCTTGCGGAGCATGACGCGGCGCGGCAGAGCATCGCCGCACTGTGGGACAGCATCAAGCAAAGGGCGTGAAATGATCAGCGAAGGCGAAAAGGCTCCGGCAATCACCGCGACCGCGACCGATGGAACCAACATAAACCTTTCCGCTCCGGGCCAACCGCTCGTGCTCTACTTCTACCCCAAGGATGACACGTCGGGCTGTACTCGCGAGGCACAGGACTTCACCGCACTCGCCGGCGATTACGCCAAGGCGGGGGTGAAGGTCGTCGGCGTGTCGCGCGACTCGACGAAGAGCCACGAGAAGTTCATTGGCAAGTACGGCTTGGCAGTCCCGCTAATCTCGGACGAGGACGGCAGCATCTCGAACGCCTTCGGTACCTGGGTCGAAAAGTCGATGTATGGCCGCAAATATATGGGCATGGAGCGCGCGACCTACTTGATCGGCGCCGACGGCCGCGTTCTCAAAGCGTGGCGTAAGGTAAAGGTGCCGAAGCACGCGGAGGAAGTACTGAAAGCGGCGAGCGACGCCTAGCCCGCCAGTGCCTTCATGATCATTTCCCAGTGCAGCACGTCATCGTACATCGATCGAACCGGCGTGCGCTCGTCCAGGCCATGGGCTCGCTCATCGATCGGGGAAATCCCCCAGCCTCCGTTGACGTCGTAAACCGGGATCCCCTGGGCGCGGAAGAAGCTGCCGTCAGAGGCACCCGTCGACATCATCGGATAGACATGCATCTGCGGTCCGTGGAACCGCTGGATGGCCTTGGTCACCGCGGCGAGGACATCCGGCCGCAAGGGTGAGCTCGGCGTCGGCACGCCGATGTAATTGGGATCGGGCTTCACCTCGATTTGCGAACCAACCAGCTGCTGGAGCTGCGCCTGCACTGCCTTCGGCTCGACGCCCGGGAAGATCCGGCAATTGACCGTCGCCTGCGCCATTTGCGGAAGCGCGTTGTCCGCGTGGCCACCCTGGAGCATGGTGGCGACGCAACGCGTACGGGTCAGGCCGACTTCCAGCGGATTGGCCTCGATCGCGTCAGCGGCGGCGCCGTCATTGGGATTCGCCAGCCAAGCCCGCATTTGTTGGCCGAGCGAGCTGTTGCCTTCCTGGCGCGCGCGCTCCTCGAAATAGCCCCGGTTCGCGTCGGTCAGCATCGGCTCGAAGCGGTATGTCCGCAGCTTTTCCAGGGCGTCCGCCAAGTCATAAATCGCATTGTCTGGCCGGGGACGCGAGCTGTGGCCGCCCGGGTTCCTCGCGGTGAAGAAATAGGTTTGGAACGTTTTCTCCGCGATCGAAATCCCGCAGCCGAGCGGCTTGAAATTCTGGTCGTAGGCCGCGCAGCCGCCGTCAGCGTTCAGCCCGAACTCGGCGTCGGTCAGGTTGCGCCACTTGGTCGAGCCAAGCGTCGCGCCAACGCCGCGCGTTTCTTCGTCACCGCTGTAGAAAAAGATGATGTCGCGGTTCGGCTTGAACCCCTGCGACATCAGCTTGACCGCGGCCATGGTCGTCGCGACGTCGCCGTCCTTCATGTCGCTGGTGCCGCGACCGAGGAAATAGCCGTCCTGCTCGCGGAACACGAACGGGTCGAACTTCCAGTCCTCACGCTTGGCCTCGACCACGTCCATGTGGCCAAGGATCAGCATCGGCTTCTTCGTCGCGTGGGGCGATCGCCAGCGCACGATCAGTGCTACCGTATTGTCGCCGGGCAGCGCCTCGTAGGGCATGATGTGGATGTCCGAGTCGGGAATGCCCGCGGCGCGGAACTGGCCGGCAAGCAACTCGGCGACCTTATGCGTTTCGCCTCGGTTGTGAACGCTCGGGATCTCGATTGCCTGCTTGAAGACTTCGCGCGTCTTCGCCTGCCAGGCAGGCGGCAACTGGGTCGGGATCGTTCGGGGATCCGTCGCCGCGACGGCCGCGGCTGAAACGGATGCTGCCATCAAAGCGGCGAAAACGCGCTTCATCATATGTGCGTTACTTTCCTGCGAGGTCGCGGAGCATTATCTGCCAGTGCACGACATTGTCGTACAGCGACTGAATCGGAATTCGCTCGTCCTTGCCGTGGGCGCGGAAGTCGGTCGGAACTTGCACCCAGGCGCCGTTGGTTCCGTAGACCGGAATTCCTGCCACGCGGAACGGGCGGGCGTCGCTCGCACCGGTCGACATTTCGGGGAAGATCGGCATGCCCGGATGCAGCGCGTGCACGGCGTTCGTGAACGCGGCCGTCACATCCGGCCGAAGCGGCGAGGCCAGTGACGCGACATAATCGTCGTTGCGGGTGACCACGACGGTCGGGTCGTTCACCACCTTCTCGAGCTCCGCCTTCACCGCATTGGGGTCCTCGCCAGGGAAGATGCGGCAGTTGACCATTGCGGTCGCAAGCTGCGGAAGCGCATTGTCGGCATGGCCGCCGAACAGCCGTGTCGGCACGCAGCGCGTCCGCGTCAGGCCTACCTCGCTCTCGCTCGCCTCGATGATGTCGGCAGCTTCGCCGTCGTTCGGATTAGCCAGCCAGCGGCGCATCGCGTCGCCGAGCGGGCCTTTGTCCATCGCCGCCTTGGCCGTGAAATAGGCGCGCGTGGTCTCGTTCAGCTTCGGCGTAAAGCGATAGGCTTCTAGCTTATCGAGAGCATGGGCCAGGCTATAGATCGCATTGTCCTTGCGCGGCTTGGATGAATGCCCGCCGCGGTTGCGGACCGTGAAAGTGTACCCTGCGAAAGTCTTCTCGGCGGTCTGCATCGCGAAGCCTGCGGGCGTCCCATCGACGTTGAATCCGCCCCCGCCGCCGTCAGCGTTGAGGCCGTATTCGGGGTGACCGAGCAGGTCGAGCCACTCGCTTGCGCCCTTGCGCGCGCCGATGCCGTTCGTTTCCTCGTCGCCGGTGAACAGCACCACAATATCGCGCTTCGGCTTGAACCCGGCCTTACGAAGGTTGACCATCGCCTGGGTGATGGCGGTGATCCCGTCCTTCATATCGATGGTGCCGCGGCCATAATAATAACCGTCGCGCTCGGTCATCACGAACGGGTCGGTGGTCGAATCCTCGCGCTTGGCCTCGACTACGTCCATGTGGCCCATGAGCAGGATCGGCTTCGCTTTTGGCGTGCCCGCGGCGCGCCAGCGGACGATGACCGCAGCCGTCTCATCGGCCCCGGTTGTCGCGCTTTCGGTGTGATAGGGGACGACATGCACGTCGGCAGCGGGGAAGCCGCCGGCCGTGAACTGGTCGGCGACATATTGCGCCATTTCCGGAACCTTGTGCCGGCCAATGACGGTCGGCGTGTTGATGATGTGCTCGAACATCGCGTGCGTGGCATCGCGTTGCGCGGGCGTCAGCGCGGGCGGTGCGGCGGATGTCGCGGTGGCGAGAACGGCGAGCGCGGTGGCGGCGAGCAGTTGGCGCATGGGAATCCCCTCCGAATGAGTTGCGCGACGCTACCGTTGTTCAGAGCGCCGTCAAGTTACCGTTCCGTGGCCCTCAGCGAGATACTCGGCGCTGCGCATTTCCTCGAGACGGCTGAGGGTACGCTGGAACTCGAAGCTACCGTCGCCGGCTGGGTAGAGGCCTTCCGGTTCGGCCTCGGCGCCCGCGAGCAGCTTCACCTTATGCTCATAGAGGGCGTCAATCAGCGTGACGAAGCGCGCCGCCTCGTTGCGCATGTCCGGTTCCATCACCGGAATACCGACGATGATCACAGTGTGGTAGCGCCGCGCGATGGCAAGATAGTCGGCCGCCCCGCGCGCTTCGCCGCAGAGCCGCTTGAATGAGAAGACTGCGACGCCTTTGAGGCTCTTGGGGACGTGCAGCTTGCGTCCGCCGCCGACATCCAGCTCTTCGGAGGGAACCTTGGCACGGTCTTCGACGGGATAGTCGGTCAGCTGGAAGAAGGCCTGGCTCAGCTCCTGGGTCGTCTTGGGCCCATTAGGCACGTGCCACACTTCAACGCCGGTGAGGCGATCGAGCCGGTAATCGGTCGGCCCATTCACCTCGACGACCATCATCTGCCGCTCGATCAGCTCGATGAAGGGCAGGAACAGCTCACGGTTCAGCCCGTCCTTGTAGAGATCGCGTGGCGGGCGGTTGGACGTCGTGACGACCTTGACGCCCTCGACGAGCAATTTTTCGAACAATCGCGACAGGATCATCGCGTCGGCCGGGTTGGTGACCTGCATTTCGTCGAAGCAGAGCAGCTTTGCTTCTGCGGCAATCG
>JAFBAM010000031.1 GCA_019247755.1 Sphingomonas sp. | reverse complement strand
TGCTGCGAGTATCTCCGATGATCCGTTCTACTGGTATTTCTCCGCGGCGCTCGCGATCCGCGAAGGCGATGCAATGACGGCCAAGAACGCGATCTCGAAGGCCCTGACGCTGGCGCCTTCGGACCCTGTGATTCTGTTCGAGGCCGGCCATGTCGCCGACTTCGCGGGGGACGACGCCCAGGCGCGAAGCTACTGGGCCCGCGCCGCTGACAGCGATCGCAATGGACCGGTCGGCAAGGCCGCCGCCAAGGCGATCGAGATGCTGGGCGTCACCCCGACGGTGAAGAGCGACGCCCAGCCGCCGGCGAGTCAGCCCAAGTCGTAATCGATCGTCGTCACGACCCGGACCTTCTGGAACGGCGTGCTGCCGCCGGTCGATCCGCAGTCATCGCAATCTTCTCCGTCGCGCGGGCCGACCGAGAAATAGCCCTGGCTGGCCGATTTCAGCCGGCCGACATCGACCCCGCTGTCACGCGCGAACTGCTCCGCGCTTTGGCGGGCGTTGCGCGTCGCCTCGGCGATCATTTTCGGCTTCAGACCATTCAGCCCGGTGAACGTGTAGGTCACGTTCGTGCTCGACAGTTCGACGCCGTCGCGCAGCAGCTCGGCCTGGCGAGCATAGGCTTCGCGCGCCCGCAGGACGTCTGTGGTCCGAAGCTGGATCGAGCGGCTGACAGTCAGCCGCTGCGGTCCGACCGGGGTGCCGTCCTTGTTACGCGGTTGCTCGCGGCTCATCGACACGTCGGAATCGGTAATGTCCTGCGGACGGAAGCCGGCACGCTTGAAGAAGGTGCGGATCGCGTTCGCCTGCTGGTCGACCGACTGCTGGACCGGTCCCAATTCCGTCCCTTCGTGGGAGAAGCTGACCGACCAGGTCGCGAGGTCGGCCGTCACGTCGCGTTCGGAAACGCCGCGCACGGTCACGGACCGGTGCTCGGCCATCTTCGATCGCCGCAAACCGTCGCCAAGTGCGTAGCCGCTGGTGGTGAGGCCGACGGCAAAGATTGCTACCGCGCCCAAGAGGACGACGCGGTTGTCCTGCAGTTTCTGAAACATGGGATGAAAACCCGTGCGTTCGTCCGCATATAACGGCAGCCACCGGTCACGATCGCCGGCTTGGGCTGCGACGAACCGTGCAATTATAGCGACGAATTGAGCGAGGTGAAATGAAATTTCTGCATTCGATGATCCGGGTCTCCGATCCCGCGGCGACTGTTGCATTCTTTCAACTCTTGGGCCTCGAAGAGCGCCGCCGGATGGACAATGAGAAGGGGCGCTTCAGCCTCATCTTTCTCGGCGTCCCGGGCGATGAGGGCGGCGAGGTCGAGCTCACCCACAATTGGGACGAAAGCGGCTACGGCGGCGGCCGCAACTTCGGCCACCTCGCCTACCAGGTCGACGATATCTACGAGACCTGCCAGCGCCTGATGGACAATGGCGTGACCATCAACCGGCCGCCTCGCGACGGGCACATGGCCTTCGTGCGTTCGCCCGACAACATTTCGGTCGAGTTGCTTCAGAAGGGCGAGAGGCTTGCGCCCGCCGAGCCGTGGGCGTCGATGCCGAACACGGGCGAATGGTAGACTGGCCGGACCGTCGGTTCCTCAACCTCGTCGGGACCGAGCATCCAATCATCCAGGCGCCGATGGCCGGCGCGAGCGGGGTCGATCTCTGCGTAGCGGCGATAGAGGGCGGCGCGCTCGGCTCGCTGCCCTGCGCAATGCTGACGCCCGATCAGGTGCGAGAGCAGGTCATTGAGGTTCGCAGGCGGGCGAGTGGCCCGATAAACCTCAACTTCTTCTGCCATCACATGCCCGCGGATGCTGACGACAGCGCATGGCGGGCGCTGCTTCAGCCTTACTATGATGAGTTCTTCGTCGAGCCCGGCAATGGCGGATCGCTCCGACTGCCGTTCGATTCCAAAATGTGTGGAGTGGTCGAGCAGCTCCGGCCCGAGGTCGTCAGCTTCCACTTCGGCTTGCCCGACGCGGCACTGCTCGGCCGAATCAAAGCGATGGGTGTCACCACAATTGGCAATGCGACCAGCGTTGAGGAAGCGAGCTGGCTGGAGAGCCAAGGCGTTGACGCAATCATTGCGCAGGGGTTCGAAGCTGGAGGTCACACCGGTCGTTTCCTTGGCGCCGATCCGGCCGCAGCGCTCGGACTGCTCGCTTTGCTTCCCCAAATCGTCGATGCGGTGAGCGTACCTGTGATCGCCGCCGGCGGCATCGCTGACGGACGCGGCATCGCCGCCGCGCTAACGCTGGGCGCAAGCGCAGTGCAGCTCGGCACCGCCTATCTACACTCACCCGAGACGCCGATCAGCGAAGCCCACCGCGAAAAGCTGAAAGAGGGCGGAACGGTGTTCACGAACCTCATGACCGGCGGACTCGCGCGCGGGCTGCGCGGCCGCCTCGTCGATGAGCTTGGCCCGGTCCGCGATGAAGCGCCGCGCTATCCGCTCGCAAGCGCTGCGCTGTCGCCGATCCGCGCGGCTGCGGAGAAACAGCGCGAATATGGCTTCGGCCCGATGTGGGCCGGTCAGGCCGCGCCGCTCGGACAGCCGCTCCCCGCCGCCGAGCTGACCCGCAAGCTGGCCGCGGACGCGCTGGCGATCCTCGAACGCCGGGCGTAGAGGCGCGTCGATGGAAATCGTCGCCGTTCCCGCCTTCAGCGACAATTATCTGTGGCTGGTTCACGACGAAGCCAGCGGCGAAACCGCCGTCGTCGATCCCGGTGACGCGGCGCCCGTGCTGGCAGAAGCCGATCGCCGCGGCTGGCGGATCACGCAGGTCTGGAACACGCATTGGCATCCGGACCACACCGGCGGAAACATCGCGATCAAAGAGGCGGCCGGTGCGCGCATTTCCGGCCCCGCAGCCGAAAATATTGCCGGCCGGGACATTGCGCTGAAGGAAGGCGACGAGGTACGACTGGGCAGTCATGTGGGACGTGTGATCGAGGTTCCCGGACACACGTCCGGTCACATCGCACTGATCTTCGATGACGAACGCGTCGCCTTCGTCGGCGATACCTTGTTCGCGATGGGCTGCGGCCGGCTGTTCGAGGGCACACCCGAACAGATGTACCGTTCGCTGCAGCGGCTCGCCGCACTTCCCGAAGACACCAGGCTTTATTGCGCGCACGAATATACGCTCGCGAATGCGCAGTTCGCGGCACATGCTGACCCCGAAAATCTTGCAATCGCCGACCGGCTCGAACGGACTAAGCGACTGCGCGACGAAGGCGTGATCACTGTTCCAACCACCGTCGCTCAGGAACGTGAAACCAATCCTTTCGTTCGAGCCACTGACGTGGGTGAGTTCGCGCGTCTCAGGAAGGCGAAAGACAGCTTCCGTTCATGAGCGCGGGTGCTGTAAAACGTTTCGGGGGCGCACGAAGATAGAAACCCCAAGGAGGTCGAAATGCGTGTGATCTCTGTCCTCATGGCGGGTGCGGTCCTTGCGTCCTGCTCGACCGGTCCTGGACCCGCCCCGACGCGCACGGCGGAAAAACAGCGTGAGTACCAAGCTCTATTGATGGGCAAGGTGCCGCTCGCGCCAATCAGTTGCCTGCCGCACTATCGCTCTGGCGATATGCGGAGGATCGACGAGGAAACCATCCTGTTCCGCGACGGGTCTCGCCGGGTTTATGTGGCCCACATGCAGGGTGGCTGCTCTGGTCTCGACCGAAGCAGCACGGCACTCGTGACGCGCCAGTTCGGCAGCGCCGACCTGTGCCGCGGCGATATCGCGCAGGTGGTCGATACGCTGAACCGCTTCCCGGTTGGCAGCTGCGTCTTCGGCGACTTCGTTCCTTACGTGACTCCGGGCACGCGCGGCTAACGCTTGTAGAGGGCGTCGAGGCGCTCGCCGTAGACTTTCGAAATGACGTGACGCCGGATCTTCAGCGACGGTGTCAGCTGCTCGTTCTCGATCGTGAATCCCTCATCAGCGAGGATGAAGCGACGAACCTTTTCAATCACGGAAATGTCGGCATTCACGCGATCTACGGCAGCCTGAAGCCGCGCATGTAGGTCGTCGGCCTTGGCGAACTCGGGATCGGGCACGAGCAAAGCAACAAGATGCGGACGGCGGTCGCCATAGACCATCGCCTGGGCGATCTCCGGCTGGATCGTCAGCATGCCCTCGACACGCTGCGGCGAGACGTTGTCGCCCTTGTCGTTGACGATCAGGTCCTTCTTGCGATCGGTGATCTTGATGCGGCCCTTTTCGTCGAAATGGCCGACGTCGCCCGTCGCGAGCCAACCGTCATCGCTCAGCACCCGCTTCGTCTCTTCCTCGTTTCGCCAATAGCCGTGCATCACCAGCTCACCACGGACCATGATCTCACCGTCGTCCGCAATCCTGACCTCGGTATTCTTGACCGGGGGTCCGACCGTATCGAGCCGGATTCCCGCGCTCGGCCGGTTGCAAGCCAAAACGGGACCGGTCTCGGTCTGCCCATAGCCCTGAAGGAATGTGATACCGATCGACTGGAAGAACATGCCGACTTCCGGGTTGAGCGGCGCTCCACCCGACACCCAGGCCTTCTGCCTCTTGCCGATCTTGTCACGGATTTTACGGCGGAGAGTCAGCGAGAGGATGCCGTCCATCGGCAGGTCCCAGGGCTTGACCCCTCCAGCCGCCTTGTCGCTGCCGATCTTCATCGCGCGATGGAGCAGGTATTTCGAAAGGCCGCCCGCGCTCTCAATCGACTTGATGATCCGGGCGCGCAGCATCTCGAACAAGCGCGGCACGACGACCATGATGGTCGGCTGCACCTCCTCGATATTGGCAGCGAGCTTTTCGAGACTCTCGGCGTAATAAATCTCGGCTCCGAGCGCGATCGGGAAGAGCTGGCCGCCAGTATGTTCGTAGGCATGGCTGGCGGGGAGGAAGGAGAGGAACACCTCGTCGTCCCAGCCGAAGTCCGTCGAGATGATGTCGGTACAGCCTTCGACATTGTGAAGCAGCGAACCGTGGTGCAGCCGGACGCCTCGCGGGGCGCCGCCGGTGCCGCTGGTGTAAATGATGCAGGCGAGATCGGTGCGTCCGACACCGGCCATCCGTTGCTTCAGCTCGCCGACGTCCGACGGCCCTGAAACCAGCTTCGACCAGCTGTGGCACGTTACCCAGTCGGGCACCTGGCCCGACCTGATCTCCTCGATGCCGATGACGTGATGGCATTCGGTCGACGTCAGGACTGCGGGGATGAGGTTCTTCGCCAACTTCTGGTTGGAGACGATGACCGCACGCGCCCCCGAATTGCCGAGAATGTGGGCGTGATCGCGCGCGGTATTGGTGGTGTAGGTCGGGACGGTGACGCATCCAGCCGCCATGATCGCGAGGTCGGCGATCAGCCATTCCGGCCGGTTCTCGCTCACCAGGCAGACGCGGTCGCCCGCTTCCAGTCCCATGGCCTTCAGTGACGCCGAGAGAGCCGCAACCTGTCGGGCCGCCTCGTTCCAGCTGATCGGTCGCCAGGCACCCTCGCGCTTGGCCCAGAGGAAGGGCTTGTCGCCTTTCTCGTCGGCTCGCGTCAGGAATAGCGAGACGAGGTTTTCGAACCGTTCGAGCTGCCGAGCCATCAACTTACCCCCTCTCCCGGCGCTGCTGTTTAGCGGAAACAATTGCGAGCGCCACTCGTCCTGCTAGTCCGCGCCCATGCAGTTCCTTCGCAAGATCACAGCACTCGTCGCCGGCATTGCCCTCGCCGCATGCGGCACGGCACAGGTTCCCGTCACTCAGGCCCCCGCGCAGGTTTCGGCGACCGAGCCGTTCGCCATCGCCGCCAATCCGCTCGCCACGCAGGCCGGCCTGAATGTCCTGAAGCGCGGCGGAAGCGCGGTCGACGCCGCCATCGCCATCCAGGCGATGCTGTCGCTGGTCGAGCCGCAAAGCTCGGGCATCGGCGGAGGCGCCTTCATGACGTACTTCGATGCGAAGACCGGCAAGATCACCGTGTACGACGGCCGCGAGGTGGCGCCAGCACAGGCTGTATCGACGATGTTCCTCGACGCGTCGGGCAAGCCGCTGCCGTTCAACACCGCGGTCGTCAGCGGTCGCGCGACGGGCGTCCCCGGCGCTGTGAAGATGCTCGGCCTCGCGCATGACGAGCATGGCAAGCTTCCCTGGTCGACGCTCTTCGGCGATGCGGAGCGCGCGGCCGACGAAGGCTTCATCGTTTCGCCCCGGCTCGAGCGCATGATCCACGCCGATTATGCCGAGAATCACGCGCCGGACGTGATCGCTTATTTCTCGAAGCCCGGCGGCGGCCTGCTCAATGCCGGCGACCGGTTGGTCAACAAGCCCTACGCCGAGTTCCTGCGCCGCCTCGCCGCGCAGGGGTCTTCCGCGCTTTACACGGGCTCGACCGCTGCCAAGATCATCGCGCGCACCCATGCCGCGCCGCTCGCCGGCTCGATGACGATGGCCGACCTCGCCAATTACAAGCCGATCAAGCGCGACCCGGTTTGCGGTCGCTATCGCGCCTACACGCTTTGCGCTCCGCCCCCGCCTGCCAGCGGCGTCGGCCTGATCGAGCTGATGCAGATCCTCGCCAATACTGACATCGCCAGCCGCGGCCCGAAGGATCCGCAAGCCTGGTATCTCTTCGCGGAGGCCAGCCGGCTGATGTACGCGGACCGCGACAAATATGTCGGCGACCCGGCGTTCGTGAGGGTCCCGACGGCAGGCCTCATCGACCCCGCTTACGCTCGCCAGCGCGCATCGCTGATCGGTCCCGTCGCGGGGCCACCGCCGTCGGCGGGCGTTCCCGCCGGCGCGACCGTCGCGGCGATCGACAATACACTGGAGCCGACCGGAACCTCGCACCTCATCGTCCGCGACGCCGATGGCAATGTCGTCTGCATGACCACGACGGTGGAAAGCATCTTCGGCACGGGCCGGATGGTCGACGGCTTCTTCCTCAACAACCAGCTGACCGACTTCTCGTTCAGCCCGACCGACGATCAGGGCCGGCCGGTCGCCAATGCTGTTGCGGCCGGCAAGCGCCCGCGCTCATCGATGACGCCAGCGATCCTGCTGACACCGGACGGCAAGTTCGCCGGCGCGTACGGATCAGCCGGCGGCAATGCGATCATCGCTTATGTCGCGAAGAACCTCGTCGCGTCGATCGACTGGAATGAGCCGATGCCGACGGCGCTGGCCGAGCCCAACCTGGTGGCGCGCGGCCCGAACCTGCAGGGCGAGGTAACCGTTTTCTCGCCACAAGTCCTCGAGGGCCTTCGCCAGCGCGGCATCGACCTGCGTCCCGGCCAGGGCGAGGATTCCGGCGTCACCGCCGTACTGATCCGCAACGGCAGGATCGATGGCGCCGCCGACCCGCGCCGCGAAGGTGTGGTGCTTACGCTGCCGCGCTAGGCGGTCCCGACCAGCTCCGAAATGTTCGACATGCCCTCGCGCTTCAGCCGCTCGGCGAGGCCATTCGCGATGCGGCGGGCGATCCCGGGCCCTTCATAGACCATCGCGGAATAGAGCTGGACTAGGCTCGCACCCGCGCGAATCCGCTCCCACGCGTCGTCGGCCGTCGCGATCCCGCCAACGCCAATGAGCGGGATCTGCTCGCCCGACGCCGAGCGGAAATCGCGCAGCGCCTTCAAGGCCAGCTCCTTCAACGGCGCGCCCGACAGGCCGCCTTGCTCGCTTGCGTGTCGTGATTTCAGCGGGGGCCGAGACACCGTCGTGTTGGCGACGATGATCGCGTCGACCTTATGCTGGATCGCCACCCGCACGATTTGGTCCGGCTCGCCCTCGCCGAGGTCGGGGGCGACCTTCAAGAAGATCGGCGGGCCATTCTTCCGCCGTGCCTCGTTCACCGCTTGCAGCAGGGCCTTAAGCGCACCTTCGTCCTGAAGCTGCCGAAGACCCGGCGTGTTGGGCGAGCTTATGTTGATCGTCAGGTAATCGGCCACGGACGACATGGCCCGAACGCCGCTGACATAATCGGCGATACGGTCCTCGCTATCCTTGTTTGCTCCGATGTTGACCCCGATGATTCCCGGAAGCCGTTGGTCGAGCTGCAGCCGCCCGTAGGCCGCCGGCTGGCCTCCATTGTTGAAGCCCATCCGGTTGATCACCGCACGGTCTTTCCTGAGTCGGAACAGCCGCGGTTTCGGATTCCCTGCCTGCGGGCGCGGCGTCAGCGTTCCTACCTCGACGAAGCCGAAGCCGAGCGAGAGCATCTGCTCCGGCACCTCGGCATCCTTGTCGAACCCGGCCGCGAGGCCGACCGGCGTCGGGAAGTCGAGCCCGGCGACCCTGGTCCTCAGCGATTCCGGAAAGTCGGGCGGTCGATGCGGCGGCATCAACCGCAGCGCCTTGATCGTCAGCCTATGCGCCGTCTCCGCGTCGAGCGCGAAAGCCAGCGGCCGGATGATCCGATAAAGGGACACGTTCCTCGTCTGCGCGGTTGAGATTCGGAGCGCAAGGGACTAAATCGGACTGGAAAGCTCCGAATTAGACATGCGTCTGAGCCATCTCGCCGATTATGCGGTCGTTTTGATGACCGCCGCCGCCCGCCGGCCCGCGGGCGCGCGCCTTAGCGCGACCGAGCTTGCCGCCGAGACCGGCGTAGCCCTGCCGACGGCGCAGAAGCTGATGGGCCAGCTTGCCGCT
>JAFBAM010000221.1 GCA_019247755.1 Sphingomonas sp. | reverse complement strand
CAGCCGCAGATCCTTGCCGCGGTTCCCGCCGGGAACCGGCTGACCCCAAGCGATATCGCGGCCGCCGCACTGACGCTGGAGACCGGCGAATCCGCCGGCCGCGGGACGCCGCGCCTGCAGCCCGCCGAGTGGGTGTTCAATCCCGTTCGCTCGAGCGGCGCAATCATCGCTGCGGCCGGGCTGGCGCGAGACGACGGCGTGCCGCCGGTCAGCGAAGATCAGCAACTCCTGCTCGGCAGCCTGCTCGATCAGCTGGCGCTAGCGCTGGAGCGGTCGCGGCTCGAGAGCCAGGCGCGCGATTTCGAAGCGACCCGCGAACGCGACCGCCTTCGCGCGGACCTGTTGTCCTCGATCGGCCAGGATCTGCGGCCCCGCCTCACCGCCATTGAAACGGCCGTCGGCGAGTTGCGTCGTAACGGCAATGGCAATCAGGAGCTGCTCTCGACCATCGGCTCGGAAGCGATGCGCCTTGACCGCTATGTCGCGAATCTCGTCGAGCTTGGACCCGAAGGCGATCAGCCGCCGGTCGAAGCGGCGGGCGTTCGCATCGACCTTTTCAACCGCACGGTCTCCCGCAACGGAGAGCCCGTCCACCTGACGCCGAAGGAATATGCGGTGCTCGCCGAGCTCGCGAAGCACCGCGGGCGCCTGCTCAGTCACGCTTATCTACTGCGGACGGTCTGGGGGCCCGCGCAGGAGCGCCAGATTGAATATCTCCGGGTCGCCATCCGCGCTTTGAGGCAGAAGCTGGAGCGGGAACCGGCGCACCCGGCCCTGATCGTGAACGAGCCCGGTGCGGGCTATCGGCTGGTCGCGGCCTAGTTAAGCGCGGCGTAGCCCACCACGATCGCAGCCAGCAGGAAGCCGAGCGTCGCGATGACGGCGGCGGTGCGCCCGAGCCCGTCGCGGCCCAGCCGCACCTCACGCAGGGACACGACCGCGAACACCGCGATCGCCATCACCGCGACCGCGAGCAGCGCCCGCGCGGCATAGCCGCTGATCAGCCAGTAGAAGAGGGCGGCGACTGTAGCCGAGGCGGGGATCGTGATGATCCACGCGACCATCACATTTTGCGCAATCCCCCAGCGCACGGCCGAGGCTCGGCGGGCGGCGCCCGCGCCAATGACGCAACCGGTGATGGTGTGCGTCGTCGATACCGGAATGCCGAGATAGGACGCCGCGAACAGCATGATCGAACCGCCGGCCGACGCTGAGAAACCCTGGTGCTGGTTGAGCTTCGTGATCCGGGTGCCCATCGTCTCGATGATCCGCCAGCCGCCCGTCAACGTGCCCAGCCCGATGGCGATGTAGCAGCTCAGCGCCACCCAGTGCGGCACGTGGAAATCGCCGTGCAGATAGCCGGTCGAGTAGAGGAGGACGGTGATGATCCCCATCGTCTTCTGGGCGTCGTTGAGCCCGTGGCCGAGCGAGTAGGCGCCGGCAGAGACCAGGTGCAGCCCTCGAAACGTCCGCTCGGAATCGCGCGCGCTCGCGCGCACCCCGAGCCAGCTCGTCAGCAGCATGATCGCCATTGTCAGTATCAGGCCAATCGTCGGCGACAGGACGATCGCGATCAGCGTCTTGTTGAGTCCGGCCCACTGGATCGCATCGATGTTCGCATGAGCCACGCCAGCGCCGATCAGCCCGCCGACCAGCGCGTGACTCGACGAGGACGGAATGCCCTTCATCCAGGTGACGACGTTCCAGAACATGGCGCCGACCAGCGCGCCGAACACCACCGCCGGGGTGACCAGATCCTTGTCGATCAACCCTTTGCCGATTGTATCCGCAACCTTGTGCAGGGACGGCCACTGCAGCGCGAGGAAGTAGGCTGCGAAATTGAAGAAGGCCGCGAAGGCGACCGCGGCCAAGGGACTCAGCAGCCGCGTGCCGACCACTGTCGCGATGGAGTTGGCGGCATCGTGCAGGCCGTTCAGGAAATCGAACGCCAGCGCGACGACGATCAGTGCGATAAGCAGCGGAAAAGCGAGCTCGTGCATCAGTCCTCGACCCGTGCGGTGCTCGGCTCAGGCATGATCGATGACGATTCCGTCGATCTCATTGGCGACATCTTCGAGGGCGTCGGTGATCCGTTCGAGGTGCTTGTAGATCTCGCGCGCGACGATGAACTGCATCGGGGCCTTCGAATGTTCCTCAAATGCTTTTTTGAGGCCGGCTTCGTGGGCGTCGTCCGCATCGCCTTCCAAACTGACTACCTTCTCCGTGATCTCATGGATGCGAGTCCCGTTGCGGCTGATGTCGCGAAGCAGCGGCATGGCTTCGGCGGTGAGGCCGGCCGCTTCCTTGATCATCAGGACCATCTGCTTCATCTCGGGCGTGAAGCTCTCCAGGTCGTAGGTGTTGATCGCGCGGCCGGTCGCCTGAACTTCATCCACGGCATCGTCCATCGCCGCGATCAACGACGTGATGGCGCCGCGGTCAAAAGGCGTCAGAAAGGTCTTCCGGACCGTTCGCAGCACGTCGCGGATGATGTCGTCCGCCTCATGCTCCTTGCGGTCGATCTCGCCGATATGCTCCTTGCGGGCATGGCCCCCGTCGACCAGCTTGTTCAGCGCGTCCGCCGCGCCGACCAGAGTGGCGGCATGGGCTTCGAACATTCCGAAAAAGTCGCCAGTCCTCGGCAACAGGCGTTGAAACCAGGCGAACATGCTTGAAATTCCCCCTGTGGCGGTCGCGCGCCGCTTAGGGGAGACTGGGTGGGGCGGCAACCGCCGAGAGTCCAGCAGCAATCATCACTTCACGAATTCAGTCAGCGGCTTGCCCTTCTCGACCACATAGGTCGCGAGCTCCGACGCCGCCTGCATGCCGACGTTGATGGCCGAGTGAACCGTATCCTTGGGGATGAACAAGACCTCGCCCTCCCGGAGGATTTGGATCGGCTGGCCCTCGACTTTATACTCCAGCGTCCCGCTCAGGACGTAGACGAGCTCATCGCCCGGATGGCGATGATTGGGCACGACCGCGCCCGGAGCAAAATCGACGCGCGTCTGGATTGCCTCCCTTCCAGCGAAGCTCAACGGCTCCTGCTGCAGGTCGGTTCGCGTGATCCCGGGCGTCGCAGGAGCCTTAACCGGCGCACGTGCCGTGGGCGGCAAGGCAGGAGTGAGCGGCTGGATGGCGAACAGGAGCAGGGCAGCTGTGAACGGCATTGCGGCCTCACCGAAGTTGAGCGCTGCCGTTCTACGCCTTCATATTAACAACCGGAAGCCGGGTCCTTTATCAGACGCCCGCGGTCCAACCCTCAAATAGAGCGCCCCGATTGTTGACTTCGATCAGGCGCTTCATTTCTCGCGCGCAAGCATCCAGATCGTCCTTCAACAGCTGGATCGCGCCGTCGACCTCGCGCTCGTCGGTGCAATAAGCCGTCAGAAGCTGGGATCGCGCGTGTACCCGCGCACCGTTGACGCCGTGTTCGACGTGGAATTTGTCGAGAATGCCGGTCATGCGCGCCTCCCTTCGCCCGGCGGCCCGGGCCAGTCATTCTATCTCAGTATCGAGCCAGGATAAATTCCCTCGCCGCGCGATATTCCTGCGGCGTCACTCGTCCGTCATTGTCGGCGTCCGCGATCTTGCGAAACGCTTCCGCGGCAGCTGACGCCTCATCAGGCTCGAGCAGGATGTCGCGGTCGCGGTCGTAGAATTTGAGGGCCCAGTTCATCAGCACCCAGTCCCGCTCGAACAGAGACTGGGCGGCGGGAACCACCTTCAGGCTCGCTGGTGTCGGCTGAGCGGCGGCGCTCGCCGATACCAGGAGAGCAAGGATTGCGAGCTTCCGAACCATGCGCCCCAAACGCGCGAAACGACCGTGCGTTCACACTCCTCGCCACGATCCCGCGGAGCCATGTTGGCGACTGCGAGTATTGGCTATTGGGGCGCTCGGAGAGCCTCTAAACGAAAGGATCTATCCCATGCTGACACGTGAGCTTGGCCGCAGCGGCCTTGAGGTTTCGGCCATCGGGCTCGGCTGCATGGGCATCAGCGCTGCTTACGGGACGCCACTGTCGCGAGAGGATGGCGTCACGCTGATCCGCGATGCCGTCGACCGCGGCGTCACCTTCTTCGACACCGCCGAAGTCTATGGACCATTCGTCAACGAAGAGGTGGTTGGGGAGGCGCTTCGTCCTGTTCGTGACCGAGTCGTGATTGCCACCAAGTTCGGCTTCGACATCGACCAGCAGACGCGCGAAAACCGCGGTATTACCAGCCGGCCGGAGCGGATCCGCCAGGCCGTCGATGGGTCGCTGAGGCGGCTCGGCATCGAGACGATCGACCTTCTCTACCAGCATCGCGTTGATCCCAACGTGCCGATCGAGGACGTCGCCGGAACCGTGCGCGACCTCGTTTCCGAAGGGAAAGTCAGGCACTTCGGCATGTCCGAACCTGGGATCCAGACGCTCCGCCGCGCGCATGCAATCCAGCCGGTCGCTGCCGTTCAGAATGAATATTCGCTCTGGTGGCGCGAGCCCGAAACCGGCGGGATGCTCGACGTATGCGATGATCTCGGCATTGGCTTCGTCCCTTATTCTCCGCTTGGACGGGGGTTCCTGACCGGAGCCATCACTGATGCCGCGCAGCTCGGCGAGGGCGACTTCCGCAAGACCAGCCCTCGTTTTGCCCCCGAAGCGATCGACAAGAATCTGGCCTTCGTCGACCTGTTGAAGCAAGTCGCCGGGGAGAAGGGCGCGACACCTGCGCAGGTCGCCCTCGCATGGCTGCTCGCGCAGCGGCCCTTCGTCGTGCCGATTCCGGGTACGACCAAGCTTCGCCGCTTGGAGGAAAATATCGCCGCAGCGTCGATCGAGCTGACTGACGCCGACCTTCGCGAAATCAACGAAGGAGCGGCCAAGATCGAGCCGGAGGGAGATCGCTATGGCGCCGCACAGCAGGCCATGGTGGGTCGGGAGGCGCCCATCAAAGAGGAAGCCTGAGCTTTTTCAGGCGGGCGTTAGCGCGCCGCGCACCGCCTTGTGCAGGGCGTCGGCGCGAAACGGCTTGGCTAGCAGCGGTGCTCCGGGAGCCGTGCGTTTGACCGCCTCCGTCTCGCTGTAACCGGAAACGAAGAGGATCGGTTGTTCGGGCCGCTTGTCACGGATCTTCTTGGCGACTTCGGCGCCGGACAGACCCGGCATGATGAAGTCGAGGACGACCAGGTCCGGCGTTTCGCGTTCGATTGCTGCCAGCCCTTCGCGTCCGTCGCCTGCCTCTCGCACCCTATATCCCTGTTCTTCCAGGCTGTTGGCGATGAAGCCCCGGACGTCGGGATCGTCGTCGATGACCAGGATGGACAGCGGCGCCATCGGTAGAGCCGCGCCGACGGGCTCTTCGGTGCCGGCGCTCGCCTCGACAGCTTCGTCGTCCGCCTTGCGGAACAGCAGGCTGACCGACGTACCCTTGCCAGGTGCGCTCACGATCCGCGCGGCGCCGCCCGACTGGCGCGCCATTCCATAGACCATCGACAGGCCAAGGCCGGTTCCCTTGCCGACTTCCTTGGTGGTGAAGAAGGGCTCGAACGCTCGCTCGGCGACCTCCGGCGGCATCCCGAGGCCGGTGTCGCTGATCGTCAGCTCGACATAGTCGCCGTCCTCCACATCCGCTTCGCCGCTGATGCGGACCGGCTTCGACGCGAAGGTGAGGACGCCCCCGTCGGGCATTGCATCGCGCGCGTTGATGGCGAGGTTGAGCACCGCCACCTCGAGCTGGGTGGGATCGGCCATGACCGGCATCATCGCCTCGTCGAGGTCGAATTGCTTGGTGATTCCAGGGCCGAGCACGTTCCGGAGCAGCGGGCGCATGTTCTGGATCAGCGGCGCGACATAGGTCGGCCGCACTTCCAGCCGCTGTACCCGGCTGAACGCCAGCAGCTGTCCGGTGAGTCGCGCGCCGCGCTCCGCCGCTGACAGCGCATTCTCGGCGTAGCGCTTGAGCTTCGGATCTTCCGACCGCTTCGTGATCAGGTCCAGTCCTCCAACCACGACGGTCAGCAAATTGTTGAAGTCGTGCGCGAGGCCGCCGGTCAGCTGGCCCAGCGCCTCCATCTTCTGGCTCTGCCGCAGCTGCTCCTGCGCGGCCTTAAGCTCGGTGATGTCGCGCGCCTCGAACAGCAGATAGAGGATCTCGCCCTTCGGCCCGCGGACCGGCTGAACCGAAACGTCGAGGTAGGAGGCGGCAATGCCGTCGCGCTCCATCTTCACCTCGGTGGTGAAGACCTTGCCCTTCGCCGCGGCCTGGATTCCCTTCCGCATGACCTCGACATGCTGCGGGTAGGCGCGCATTGTCGGCGCGTTCCACAGCTTGTGGCCGACCGCTTCGCTCGGATCGGGATGCCGCCACACCTCGCGGCGGTTGTTGACCGCGAGCACGGTGCCGTCGGGCTTCAGCAACACCATGACCTCCAGCGCGGCTTCGAACACCGCGCGGAACTGGGCCTCCGACGCGGCGAGCTGCGCGGTCTGCTCCTCGACCTGGCGGCGAAGCTCCAGCTCCGCCTCCTTCGCGACCGTGATGTCGCTGCCGACCCCGATGAACCCGACCAGCTCCCCGTCCGGCCCGAAGCGCGGCTGAGAGACCGTCCGCAGCCAGCGGTACTCACCGTCGTGGCGCTTGTAGCGCCCCTCCAGCGTGAAGCGTTCCAGCGAAGCCTCGCCGGCAATGCTTTCCGCCACAATCCGGTCGACGTCGTCGGCATGGATCCGCTCGCGCCAGTCCAGCGTCCGCGCTTCCTCGAAGTCGCACCCCGGCCCACAGGCAAACTCCGCATAAGCATCGTTGACGAAGTCGCGGACGCGGTCGAGCCTCGTCACCCACATCAGCGCCGGCGCGCTATTCGCGATCCGCCGGAACCGTTCCTCACTCTCGCGCAGCGATCGCTCCGCCGTCCGCTGCTCGGTCACGTCCTGCTGCAGGATGAAGAAGCCGCGCATCGTCCCGTCGGCGTCCGCCCAGGGGATGAAGTGGCTCTGCAGCGCGACGCTGCCGCGGGTCGGGTGGTCGAAATCGGACGCGAAGAACATCCGCTCCCCCGCCAGCGCGCGGCGGTACAAAGGCTCGCGCTTCGCCAGCCGGTCCTC
>JAFBAM010000207.1 GCA_019247755.1 Sphingomonas sp. | reverse complement strand
CATCATCCTCGCGGTGATGGCGATCCTGACCGCCACCCTGACCCTCCCCGGCATCGCCGGCTTCGTGCTCACCATCGGCACCGCGGTCGACGCCAACGTGCTGATTAACGAGCGCATCCGCGAGGAATTGAGACGCGGACGCAACGTCATCATGGCGGTCGAGCTCGGCTACACGGAAGCGAGCCGGACCATTTTCGAGGCGAACGCGACCCACGCCATTTCGGGCATCGTCATGCTCCTGCTCGGCTCGGGGCCGATCAAGGGTTTCGCCATCGTGCTGCTGATCGGCATCTGCACCTCGGTCTTCACCGCCGTCACCTTCACCCGCATGCTGACCGCCGGCTACATCCGCCGCCGCCGTCCGGCGACGCTCCACATTTGAGGCCCGAACGATGCGACTCCTGAAGCTCGTTCCCGACAACACCAACATCGGTTTCGTGCGCCTGCGCGGCTGGGCGTTCGGCCTGACCATGCTGCTGACCGTCATCGCCGTGTTCGCGACCGTGACCCGCGGCCTCAACCTCGGCGTCGACTTCGTCGGCGGCCTGATGCTCGAGGCAAAGTTCGACCGGGCCGCCCCGCTGAACGAGCTGCGTTCCGACCTCGACCGGCTCGAGCTCGGCGAAGTGTCGCTGCAGCAATTCGGCAGCGCCGACACCGTCTCGATCCGCCTGCCACTTCCCAAGAGCCAGGATCCAGGCGCCACCACGGCCGTGGTCAACAAGGTGCAGTCGACGGTGAAGGCGCGCTTCCCCACCGTTCAGTTCCTGCGCACCGACACCGTCTCGGGCAAGGTCTCTGGCGAGCTGATCAGGAACGGCATCCTCGCCGTCATCATCGCCGTTTTCGCCATCGCCTTGTTCGGCTGGTTCCGGTTCGAATGGCAGTTCGGCGTCTCCACCTTCGTCGCGATCGGCCACGACGTCTTGATGACGCTCGGCTTCTTCGCGGTAACGCGGCTCGAATTCGACCTCAACATCGTCGCGGCGGTGCTGACCATCGTCGGCTATTCGATCAACGATAAGATCGTCATCGACGACCGCATCCGCGAGAATATGCGCAAATACCGCCAGATGGACATGAGCGGCATCGTCGACCTGTCGGTCAACGAGACGCTGCCGCGCACGGTCATGACGTCGCTGACCGTGCTGCTCGCTTTGGGTGCGCTGCTGATCTGGGGCGGCCATGTGCTGCGCGGCTTCACCGCGGCGATGATGCTCGGCGTCATCGTCGGCACCTATTCGTCGATCTACGTCTCCTCGTCGCTGCTCATCACGCTCGGCCTCAAGCCGCAGCCGGAGAAGGAGCAGAAGGTGAAGGCCAACGCGGGCGATCGGATCCGCGAAGGCTATTGAAATGGCGCGGATGGACCGCGAGCCGAAGCCGGAAGGCCCTGTCGTCCAGGGCTTTTCGGGCAGCGGCTTCGTCGTCGACGGCCGCGTCTACCGGGCCCTGCTGCTCACCCCGCAGGGCGCGCACGAATGGGACGCGCCCTTGCCCGCCGCTCTCGCCGCCCGGCATCTGGAGACGGTGCTCGCGCTGCAGCCGCAGCCCGAATTCCTGTTGCTCGGCACGGGCGCGTCGCTGACCTTTCCGCCGCGGGCGCTGGTGCGCGAGATCGAGGCGAGGGGGATCGGCGTCGAAGCGATGGACAGCCGGGCCGCCGCGCGCATTTGGGGCCTGCTACGCGGCGAGGAACGCTGGATCGTGGCAGCCTTGATGCCGCTCGGCTGAGACGCGGGAGAGGTGGTCGAACAATTCGGCCGCGTTGCGCTCCCACGAAAATTCCTCCGCGTCGCGCCGCACTGCCGCGACCTTCGGCGGCGAGGCGAGGATGTCCCGCACGGCCCCGGCCAGCGCATCGGCATCCGCCGCGACGATGCGGCCGGACGCCGCATGCCTGACCACCTCGCGGGCGCCGCCGGCTGCGGTGATCACGATCGGCGTGCCGCAGGCGAGCGCTTCCACCCAGACGTTGGCGAGGCCTTCCGAGCGCGACGGCAGCAGCATGACGTCGGCGGCCGCGAGCAGCGCCGGCAGGTCGCCGTGGGGACGTGCGCCGAGAAAGCGCACGTTCGGCCCGGCACGCCGCTCCAGAATAGCCCGTTCAGGGCCCTCCCCGACGAGGAGGAAGCTCGCCTCCGGAACGCGCGCGGCGACCTCGAGCACCAGTGCCGGCCGCTTGCGCGGGATCAGCGCGCCGGCCGTGACGACCAGCGGCCCCTCGACGCCCAGCGCCGCCTTGGCCTGCGCGCGATCCGCCGCGGGCCGGAAGCGGTCGAGGTCGACGCCGGTGTAATGGACCGCGATCTTCTCCGCGGGCATGCCGAGGGCGACCATGTCCGCCTCGAGCGCGGCGCTGACCGCGAGCAGCCCGCCCGCCGCCCGCGCGGCCTCGAGGAGCTGGTGCGCGACCGCGGGGATGCCGCCCCAATGGTGGATGTCGGCGCCGCGCGCCTTGATCGAGAAGGGCACGCCCAGCGCGCGGGCGAGGTGCATCGCCGCCGGACCGTCCGGCCAGAAGAATTGGGCGTCGATCACGTCCGGCCGGAAGGCGCGTGCGATCGGCAGCACGGCGCGCGCGATGGCCTCCGGCTGCCGCCGCACGGGCCGCGGCGAATAACGCGGGCGGTGGACGCGAAGGCCCTCCCACGCCTCCTCGCCCGGCAAGGCGCGGCGCGGCGCGTAATGCGGGTGGAGCGAGAGCGGGAAGGGCGGCAGGCCGACCGGCGAGACGGCCTCCAGAACGACGCCCGGAAGCGCCGCCAGGCCGCGCGTCTGCCGCTCGACGAACACGCCCAGGTTCGGCTGGAGCGCGTTGGGGAACAAAGTCGAGAGGGTCAGCACCCGCAACATGGCTTTCTCCCTTAGCGCCGAACCATTAAACCGCGGTTCATCGCCGCTCGGCTCAACCTCCCGCCGCCGCGCCTTCCGTGCTTGGCCTTGCCCCGACCCTCCGCTAAGAAGCCCGACATGCTCCGCAAGCCCCCCCGCCCGCTCCTCGCCGCGCTGATGCTCGGCCTCGTTCTGCCCCTCGCCGCCTGCGCCGGCCGCGGCAAGACGACCAAGGCCGACACCCAATATGTCGCCCGCGACGTCGCCACCCTCTACAACCTCGCCAAGACCCAGCTCGACAAGGGAAATTACCCGTTCGCGGCCCAGGTGTTCGACGAGGTCGAGCGCCAGCACCCCTATTCGGTCTGGGCCCGCCGCGCGCAGCTGATGAGCGCGTTCAACTATTACCTGGCGCGCAAATACACCGATGCGATCAATTCGGCGCAGCGGTTCGTGACTATCCACCCCGGCAATGCCGAGGCGCCCTACGCGCAGTATCTCATTGGCATGAGCTATTATCAGCAGATCGACGACGTTACCCGCGACCAGACGACGACCCAGCAGGCCTCGGACGCATTCGGGGAGCTGATCCGCCGCTATCCCGACACCCGCTACGCGGCCGACGCACGCGTGAAGCTCGACCTGATCAAGGATCACCTCGCTGGCAAGGAGATGGAGGTGGGCCGCTTCTACCAGCGTTCGGGCCAGTGGCTCGCCGCGACCTATCGCTTCCGCAGCGTCGTCGACACTTACCAGACCACGACGCACACGCCCGAGGCGCTGGAGCGGCTGGTCGAATGCTATCTCGCGCTCGGCGTTCCCGAGGAAGCGCAGAAGGCGGGAGCGGTGCTCGGCCGCAACTACCCGGAATCCATGTGGTACAAGCAATCGCTGAAGCTGCTGGGACAAGAGAACAAGCAGGTTTCGCGGCGGACGGCCTCACGGAAGTGACGCCACAGCGGGCAGTCCTCACATGCTGAGGCAGCTCGCCATCCAAAATGTCGTCCTCGTGGAACGGCTCGAGCTAGAGTTCGAGCCGGGACTTGGCGTGCTGACCGGAGAGACCGGGGCAGGCAAGTCCATCCTCCTCGATGCGCTGGGTCTGGCCCTTGGGGCTCGGGCCGACACAGGGCTGGTGCGAGCGGGACAGGATTCGGCGTCGGTCTCGGCCGAGATCGATTTGCCGCGCGACCATCCGGTCGTGGCGATGCTGGACGAGCAGGGCATCGCCGTCGATGCAGGCGAGCCGCTAATCGTCCGCCGGACACTCAAGAGCGACGGCGGCAGCCGCGCCTTCGTTGGCGGCTCAAGCGTGCCCGCGGGTATGCTGCGCGATGTTGGGGCACTGGCGGTCGAAATTCACGGCCAGCATGACGACCGCGGCCTTCTGAACCCGAAGGGCCATCGCGCGCTGCTGGATGCATTCGGGCAGATCGACACGGCTGCCGTCGAACAGGCTTGGGAACAAGTTACTCGCATCGAAGGGCAGTTGGCCGAAGCGCAAGCTGCCGCTGCGGCGGCCGAGCGTGACCGCGAGTGGCTGGAGCATGCCAGCGCCGAGATCGAAGCCTTGTCCCCAGAGGAGGGTGAGGAAACCAAGCTCGCGGAAGAGCGCGCTGCGATGCAGGCGGGCCTCAAGGCCGGTGAATCACTGACCGGGCTCGACGAGCTGCTTGGCGGGTCGGAAGGTGCGCTCGCTCAGCTCAGGCAGGCGGCGAGGCGCATCGAGCGGGGCGCGGCCGACCATCCCTTGCTTGCGGATGCATTGTCGGCACTCGATCGGGCACTGATCGAAGCGAGCGAGGCCGAAGACCGGATCGCGCGGGCCGCTGAAGCGATGGCCTTCGACCCGGCGCGGCTCGAGCAGGCCGAGGCGCGGCTGTTCGACATCCGC
>JAFBAM010000198.1 GCA_019247755.1 Sphingomonas sp. | reverse complement strand
CGCGGCGCGGCCTCGACCACATGCTCGACGACGTGGATATCATTGAGCCCGGCGCCGGCGATCATCGTGTCCTTGACGTGGGCCTCGAAGCTGTCGCCTTCTTCCAGCACCGCGGCGATGCCGCCCTGCGCCCAGCTGGTCGCGCCTTCGCTCAGGCTACCCTTGGCGATCACCGCGACCTTGTGGGTCTCGGCAAGGTTGAGCGCCGCCGTCAGTCCCGCCGCGCCCGAGCCGACGATGAGGACGTCGGCCGTCTGCTTCACGCGGCTTCCTGCGCTGCGGCCGTCAGGCTCAGGAACACGTCCTCGAGGTCCGGATCGCGGGTCGAAACGTCGACGATGCTAAGTCCCTCGGAGGTCAGCGAGGCGAGCACTTGCCCGGCGTTCACCTTGTCCTTGCGGTAGGTGATTTCCAGCGTCCGCTCATCGATCAGCGAGATGTTCTCGTACGACGGGTCAGTCGGCACCGTCGCGATGTCGCGGTCGAAGGTGACGACGACCGCTTTCTCCTGCGCCTTCGACACCAGCTCGCGTGTCGGCTCATTGGCGATGACTCGGCCGTGATGGATGATGGCGATGCGGTCGCACAGCTCCTCGGCCTCTTCGAGATAATGGGTGGTCAGCACGATCGTCACGCCCTGCGCGTGAAGCTTGCGGACGTAATCCCACAGCTGGCGCCGAAGCTCGACGTCGACGCCGGCGGTCGGCTCGTCCAGCACCAGGATTGGCGGCGAATGGACCATCGCCTTGGCAACCAGCAGCCGCCGCTTCATGCCGCCTGACAGCGTCCGCGAATAAGCGTTGGCCTTGTCGGTGAGGTGCATGGCTGCGAGCAGTTCGCTGCTGTGCCGATCCGCGGCCGGAATGCCGTAGAGCCCGGCCTGGATCTCGAGCGTCTCGAGCGGCGTGAAGAAGGGATCGAAGATGATCTCCTGCGGCACGATCCCGATCGCCCGCTTGGCGTTTCGAGGATGCTCGTCGATGTCGAAGCCCCAGATCGACACCTTGCCGTCGGTCTTCACGACCAGTCCGGCAAGGATATTGATCAGGGTCGACTTGCCGGCGCCGTTCGGGCCGAGCAGCCCGAAGATCTGCCCCCGCGGAACGTCGAAGCTGACGCCGTCGAGTGCGCGCTTTCCCCCGGCGTAGGTCTTGCAAAGGGATTCGATGCGGATCGCGGGCTCGTCCATGACGCCTCGGCGCATAAGAGCCGCATATTCGCCCGACAAGCTTGTGAGCGTGCGCCGGCGCTCCTAATTGCTGCGCATGGCATCCAAGATTCCACCGCCCGAGGTCATCCGCGTCAAGGCTCTGCAGGTCGCCTGCGACGGTTCGGGCGAGATTTCACCCGCGCTCGGCCACCCCCGGGTTTACCTGCGCATCGAGGAAGACACCGGCTTCGTCGAGTGCGGCTATTGCGACCGGCGCTTCGTGCTCGAAGGCGGACCGGCGGACAACAAGCGCGCATGATCGCCGCCGATCCCCGGCACTTCCTTTACCGCAGCCTCGATCCCGACGGGGTGAAGCGGCTCGCCGCGCGGCACCTTGGCGCGCACGACGATGGCGAGTTGTATCTCCAATATGCGGCAAGCGAGTCGTTCGGGTTCGACGATGGACGACTGAAGACCGCCGATTATCACACCAGCTCGGGCTTCGGGCTGCGCGGAGTGAGCGGCGAGACCACGGCCTTTGCCCACGCCAATGAGATTAGCGAGGCGGCGATCGAGCGAGCGAGCGCGACGTTGAAGCTGCTCGATCCGCGGAAGGGCGAAGCCGCCGTGCCGCCGGCCCGGACCAACCAGGCGATGTACGGCGCCGACGATCCGCTGAGCCTCGTCCCGTTCGCCGACAAGGTCGCGCTCTGCCAGCGCATCGATGCCGCGGCCCGTGCCCGTGATCCCCGCGTCTGCCAGGTCAGCGTCGGGCTCGCGGCGAGCTGGAGCGTCATCGACATCGTCCGCGCCGACGGATTCGTTGCTTCAGACATCCGGCCGCTGGTTCGTCTCGGCGTGCAGATCGTCGCCGAACAGAACGGCAGACGCGAGACCGGCTATCACGGGCTGGGCGGCCGCTACCTCTACCACAACCTGTTCGACGAGGCGCAATGGGGAAGGGCGATCGACATCGCGCTCGCGCAGGCACTGACCAATCTCGAATCGGTCGCCGCTCCAGCAGGCGAGATGCAGGTCGTGCTCGGCCCCGGGTGGCCGGGCGTGCTGCTGCACGAAGCGGTCGGGCATGGGCTCGAAGGCGACTTCAACCGGAAGGGCACCTCGGCTTTTTCTGGTAGGCTCGGCGAGCGTGTTGCTGCGCCAGGGGTCACGGTGATCGATGACGGCGCGATGGACCGGCGGCGCGGATCCCTCACCATCGACGACGAAGGAACGCCGACGCGGCGGACGACTCTGATTGAGGACGGCATCCTCAAAGGCTATCTCCAGGACCGGCTCAATGCGCGCCTGATGGGCATGGAGGCAACCGGCAATGGCCGCCGTGAAAGCTTCGCGCATGCGCCGATGCCGCGCATGACCAATACTTTCATGCTCGGCGGCCACGACGATCCGGACGAGCTGGTCAGCCGCGTGAAGGATGGCATTTACGCCAAGAGCTTTGGCGGCGGTCAGGTCGACATCACCAGCGGCAAGTTCGTATTCTCCTGTACCGAGGCCTACCGGATCCGCGGCGGCAAGATCGCCGAGCCACTCAAGGGCGCGACGCTGATCGGCGACGGTCCGACCGTGCTGACCCGGGTGAAGGGCATCGGCAACGACCTCGCACTCGACGAAGGCGTCGGAGTCTGCGGTAAGGGCGGGCAAAGCATCCCTGCCGGGGTCGGACAACCAACTTTGCTGATCGACGGCCTCACGGTCGGAGGCACCGCCGCTTGAGCGACTGGCGCGCGGACGTTCTCAAATTCTGGTTCGGCCTCGATCCAAAGCAATGGTGGAAGACCGACCCAGCGCTCGATCACCAAATCAAGCAGCGCTTCCTGAAGCTTTGGGCGGACAAGCGTCAGCTACCTGCGGATTCCTTCCTCGCAGACCCGCTAATCGCGCTCGCCGGAGTGATCCTGTTCGACCAATTCCCGCGCAACATGTTTCGTAACAACGCCGAGCAATTCGCGACCGACCATCTCGCCTTGGCGATTGCCAAGTCAGCAGTCGATCTAGGGTTCGACGACGAGCTTGAGCCCAAGGAGCGCGTCTTCCTCTACATGCCCTTCCAGCACAGCGAGAACCTCGCGGAGCAGGACCGTTCGGTCCTGCTATTCACGGCGCTCGGTGACGGTCACCAACTCGGCTACGCTAAGAAACACCACGATGTGATCGCTCGCTTCGGCCGCTTTCCCCATCGCAACAAGATGCTGGGCCGCGCTCCCCGCCCCGACGAGATCGCTGCCGGCGACGTGTTCCCTTGGTGATTAGAGCAGGTGCGCGATCGGCCCGGGATCGAACCCGGCCTGGGTAAGGCACTGATGCACCTCTTCCGCTGAAGCGCCTTCCTCGCGCTTCGCAACGCCGAGCGCCATCGCCGACCGCGTTCCCGAACGGCAGAAAGCGAGCAGCTTGCCGCCTTCCGCCTGGCGAAGCGCTTTCTGCATTTCCTCGACGTCGGCGGGCCCGATGCCGCGGATGATCGGCACGTAGTGATAAGGGATGTTCGCCTCCGCCGCGGCGGCCTCGATGTCGGCTGCGAGCGGCTGTCCGGGCTCCTCGCCGTCGGGACGGTTGTTGACGATGACGGTGACGCCGTGGTCCGCCAGCCCGGCGACTTCGTGGGGCGCGATCTGACCGCTTACCATCACCTTGTCGTCGAGCTGGCGGATCATGGCTTATTCTCCTCGTTCAGGCTTCTGGAGGGTCACCGGTGCTGACGGTGCAGGGGCGGTCGCAGGAACTGCTGTCGCGCCGCCGCCATTCAAGCCGTAATAGTCGAGATAGGGCTGAATCTGCGGATCGTGTCCGGCCCAGCCGCGATACATGTCGGCATAATCGAGCGTATTGCCGCGTGACAGGACCATGGCGCGGAAACGGTCGCCGTTGGCGCGCGTCAGGCCGCCGCGCGTCTCGAAGGTGTTGAAGGCGTCCTGTCCGAGCATGCGGGTCCAGGCATAGGCGTAATAGCTCGCCGAATAGCCGTTGCTCCAGATGTGGAGGAAATAGCTGGAGCGATAGCGCGGCGGCACGTCGGCGGTGTCGAACCCGCCCTTCGCAAGCGCGTCAGCCTCGAACTTGTCGACGTCCTGGCGCGGCGCGGTCGCCGGCAGCGAATGCCAGTCAAGGTCGAGCCGCGCGGCCTCGAGCGCCTCACCGACCTCATAGCCCTGATTGAAGGTGCGGGCTTTGAGGATCTTCTGGACGAGATCCTGCGGGATCGGCTGGCCGGTCTGATAGTGGACCGCGAAGTGCGGAAGCACCTTCGGATCGAGCGCCCAATTCTCGTTGAACTGGGACGGGAACTCGACGAAGTCGCGGGCGACGTTGGTGCCCGACAGGGTCGGGTAGGTCTGCGCCGCGAACATGCCGTGAAGCGCATGGCCGAACTCGTGGAACATCGTCGTCACGTCGTCCCAGCTGATCAGCATCGGCTGGCCCGGTGCAGGCTTTGTGAAGTTCTCGACGTTGAAAACGACCGGCTTAGTGCCGCGCAGATATGACTGGTTGACGAGGTTCGACATCCATGCGCCGCCCGACTTGTTGTCGCGCTTCCACGGGTCGATCATGAAGATCGCCAGTTCGCTGCCGTCCTTGTCGTAGACCTGATACACCTGCATGTCCGGGTTCCACGTGGGGATGTCCGTGCGCCGCTTGAACGTCAGCCCGTAGAGCTGGTTCGCGGCGTAGAAGACGCCGTCGTTCAGCACCTTGTTGAACTCGAAATAGGGCTTCGTGTCGTCGCTGTTCAGCGCATAGCGCTGCTTCCGGATCTGCTCGGCGTAGAAGTTCCAATCGGCAGCCGTCGGCTGGAATGTCGCACCCTGCGACTTGGCCAGCGCGACGATGTCGGACCACTCGGTCCGTTCTTTGGCGGACACTGCTGGGGCTAGCCGGTCGAGGAAGCCGACGGCAGTTGCCCGGTCCTTCGCCATCTGGTCGTAGAGGTTGTAGTCCGCGAAGTTCGCAGCACCGAACAAAGCCGCCTTCTTGGCGCGAAGCTGGGCGAGCTCGCTGACAAGCGCGCGCGTGTCGTTCGCGTCGCCATGTTCGGCGCGGTTGAGGCTCGCCTCGAACAGCTGCTGACGAGTCGCATGGTTGGTGAGCGATTCGAGCGAAGGCTGCTGGGTCGTGTTCTGGAGCGGAAGTACGTAACCCGAGAGCTTCCGGCTCTTGGCCGCCTCCTGAGCCGAGGCCAGCTTCTCCGGCGAAAGGCCGGCAAGCGCGGCCGCGTCTTCGACGTGAAGCGCGCCAGCCTTGGCGGCCGCGAGCAATTTGATGCCGAAAGCGGACTGGAGCGTGCTCAGCCTTTTGTTGATGACTTTCAATTCGGCCTGCTTGGCTGGCGGCAGCTCGGCGCCGGCATGGACGAATTGCTTGTAATAGACGTCGAGCAGCTTGGCCTGCTCCGGGTTGAGATTCAGCTCAGCCTGATGGTCGTGAAGATATTTGAAGCGCTGGAACAGCTTCGGATTGAGGTTGATGAAGTCGTTGTGCGCGGCGAACAACGGGGCCGTTTTCGTGTCGGTCGCCTGCAGGGTATCGCTGGTGTTCGCGCCGTTGACCGCGTTGAATGCGAGGTTCGCGCGTTCGAGCAGCAGGCCGGACTTCTCCATCGCGACGACCGTGTTGTCGAAAGTCGGCGCCGCGGGGTTGTTGGCGATAGCCGTCACTTCACGCTTCTGCTCCGCCATTCCGGCGAGCAGGGCCGGCAGATAATCGCTGTCCTTGATGCGCGAGAAATCCGGAGTTCCGAACGGCAGCGTGCTCGGCTTTGCGAACGGACTGGACGCGGGCAGTGCGGCACTGGCAGGCGCGGAAGGCTTGCGCGTCGTGGCGTCGGCGGATGCGGTGCTGACGACGGTCAAGGCTGCCGTCGCAAGTAGAAGCTTGCGGATCATGTCTCTCCCCGAGGGCTCAACAAACTGTTGGAAGCGCCTCTTCAACCGAGTCGAGAATTACGCAAGCCTGAATTGATGCGAGCGGCTCTACTCGGCGGCTTGCGCAATCTCCTCGGCGAGCTGAGCCTCCGCCTGCCGCTGCCAGAGCTCCGCATAGAGCCCGTCCTTGTCGAGCAGCTGTTCGTGCGTCCCGCGCTCGGCAACCCGGCCATGGTCGAGAACCACGATCTGATCGGCGTTGACGATGGTCGATAGGCGGTGCGCGATCATGATCGTCGTTCGGCTTTCTGACACGCGATCGAGAGTTTCCTGGATCGCCTGCTCGGTCCGGCTGTCGAGCGCGCTGGTGGCCTCGTCGAGCACCAAGATCGGCGGGTTTTTCAGGAGGGTCCGGGCGATGGCGACGCGCTGCTTCTCGCCGCCAGAAAGCTTGAGACCGCGCTCGCCCACCATTGCTTCATAATGTTCGGGAAGCGCGGCGATGAACTGGTCGATCGCCGCACCGCGGGCAGCGTCCTCGATTTGAGCCTGGTTCGAGTCGCCAAGGCCGTAACCGATGTTGTAGCCGATCGTGTCGTTGAACAGGACGGTGTCCTGAGGAACGATGCCGATCGCGGCGCGCAGGCTACGCTGACTGACGCCGGCGATGTCCTGGCCGTCGATCAGGATGCGGCCATCCTGCGGATCGTAGAAGCGGTATAAGAGGCGCGCGATGGTCGACTTTCCGGCGCCTGACGGTCCGACGATCGCGCAGCTGGTGCCGGCGGGGATGTCGATGTCGAGCCCCTGGAGGATGTCGCGTCCCGGGTCGTAGCCGAAGCGGACATGCTCGAAGCGGATGCTGCCGCGCTTCACCGACAGCGCTGGGGCGTTGGGCCGGTCAGTGACCTCCGCCGGTGTGTCGAGCAGATTCCACATCGCCTCCATATCGATCAGGCCCTGGCGGATCGAACGGTACACCCAGCCGAGCATGTCGAGCGGCCGGAAGAGCTGCATCAGGAGGCCGTTGATCCACACCACGTCGCCCGGCGTGAAGCGGCCTTTACTCCAGCCCCAGACGGTGAAGATCATTGCCCCGGCCATCATGAGGTTGGTGATCAGCGACTGGCCGATGTTGAGCCACGCGAGCGACACTTCGTTGCGGACCGAGGCACGCGCGAAAGCGCCGACAGCTTCCTCATAGCGAGCAGCTTCGCGGTCCTCGGCGCCGAAATATTTGACCGTCTCGTAGTTGAGCAACGAGTCGACGGCGCGGCCGATCGCCTTGTTGTCGACGTCGTTCATCTGGCGCTGGATGTTCGTCCGCCAGTCGCTGACCTTGCGCGTGAAGGTGATGTAGATGACGACGATGGCGAGCGTCGCCGCGACCAGTCCGAAGCCGAACTTTACGAAGAAGATCACGCAGATCGCGGTCAGTTCGATCAGTGTCGGGGCGATGTTGAACAGCAGGAAGTAGAGCATCATGTCGATGCTTTTCGTTCCGCGCTCGACGATCTTGGTCAGCGATCCCGTGCGGCGCTCCAAGTGGAATCGCAGCGACAGATCATGGACATGGCGAAAGACCTTTGCGGCCAGTCGCCGCGCCGCATCCTGTCCGACCTTTTCGAACACGGCATTGCGGAGGTTGTCCGACAGGACGCCCCCAAACCGAGCGGCGGCATAGGCGAGAACTAGCCCGGCGACGACGGCGAACGCCGCATGGCCGCTCATCCGGTCGACCGCCAGCTTAAGTGCGTACGGCCCTGCGAGGCCGACGGCCTTGCCGGCGAGCACCAGCAGCACCGCCAGGACGACGCGGACCTTCAGTTCCGCTTCGCCCTTCGGCCATAGCATCGGCAGGAAGCGCCAAAGCGCCGCGAGCCCGCTGTTCGCCTTTGCTGATTTAGCCTGGTCCGCCGTCATTCTCGCCCTAGGTAGGCACGCGGCGCTCCGGCGGCAAACTGGGCTGGAACCGCATTCGCAATCAGCAGTTGGATCAGCAAGTTCATCAGGAAGTCGCGACATGGGACCGGGCTATTTCGTCATTGCCATCTTGGGCTGCGCCGACGGGGGCACGGCCTGCACGCCGGTCGCGACGTTACAGACCCGATATTCGAGTGAAGCCGAATGCTCGGCCGCGACGTCTTCCGCGCTCGAGGCCAACACCAACTTCGACTTCCCGACCTTGCTCGCCCGCTGCCGCGCCGAGAAATCGGCAGAGTCCGCAGACTCCCAACGCACGCCGTCGCTTCCGGCGCGCGCGCGCCGCAGCTAATCCGATAGCCTCTCGGTTGCCGCGGCTGCTGAGCGTCGTGTACGCTTTGCACCGTCAGTATGCGTTCCCCAGCAGAAAGGTTCGCGAATGGCGAAAAAGCCAAGGGACACCAAAGACAAGACGAAAAGGCCGCCAGTTCGGAAGGGCGAGGCAACCGAGGCGACCAGCGAGGAGTTTGAGCGCGAGGGGATGGGGATCGCACCGAAGGAGTAAGCGTCATGTCCGATGTCATGGAACCGATGGTCCACGAGGACCGGCTTCCCGGACATGAAAGCGAACTCGAACCCAAGCCGGATTGGCAACCAAGATATCCGGGCTCAGGCAGATTGAAGGATAAGGTGGCGCTGATCACCGGCGCCGACAGCGGCATCGGCCGGGCGGTCGCGGCGCTCTATGCCCGCGAGGGTGCGGATATCGCGATCCTTTATCTCTGCGAACATGACGACGCCGCGAAGACGAAGGAGATCGTCGAAAAGGAGGGCCGCCGCGCGATCACGATTGCCGGCGACATCGGCGACAAGACGTTTTGCGAACAGGCGGTGCGGCGCGCCGTCGATGAGCTTGGCGGGCTCGACATCCTTGTCAACAATGCCGGCGAGCAGCATCCGGACGAGGACATTCGCGACATCACCGAGGACCAGCTGAAGCGTACCTTCCAGACCAACATCTTCGGGATGTTCTTCCTGACGCAGGCCGCGCTGCCGCACCT
>JAFBAM010000147.1 GCA_019247755.1 Sphingomonas sp. | reverse complement strand
GCTTTGCCGACGACGTAGCTCGGGCCGTAGCCAGGCTGCCGCAGATACAGCAGCTGCTCAAAACCGACCAAGGCACTGTTCGCGTCGGACCAGCCGCGCGGGGTCCAGCCAGCATGGAACTTGCCTGCCTCAGCCAGGCCGATCTCGTTCGTCTGCACTCGAAGCGAAGCCAGGCCTCGAGCCGCGCGATTGGCGAGCATGATCCAGACCAGCTCGCGGCCGTGTGGCTCGCCGTCATAGAGTCCGGCCTGCATCAATATTTCTTCCATTGCCGTCGCGAGGCCCTCGGAACGTTCGGCATAGATGTTAAACAGCGGCGGCGTGTCGCGGATGGGACTTGCGTGCGGCTCGTGATTCAGACGTGCGAGTTCGACCCAGTGAAACTGGTGGCTCGATAGCGGCAGCGGGTCCAGCGCGGTCACGTGCGTGAAGAAGTTGCGCTCGGACGGCGGCGTATAATCGCCGAGCTGGCCGAACAAAGCGGACCGAAAATAGGGCCGATCTTCCATGAATCCCGCGTCAACCAGCAAACGATGGAAATGCTCTTCCCGCGCGAGAGCCATGCGCTTGTACTCCGCAGGATCGCTGATTTCTTTGATCGGTGGGGCGTTGCGATTGCGCACTTCCTCGAGCCGCAGGGATGCCAGTGCCCGGTCGAGCTCGCGCTGCATCAGTTCGACCTGCTGATCATAGTCGAAGTCACTCAGCAACACGTGCTTCAGCCACCAATTATAATTGTCTTTGCCGACGCCGGATGGACCCGTGCGCTTCGGCGCCTCCGATTTCACCCAAGCAGCAAAATCCTCGCTAGCGAGCCGGGCAGCACGCACGGCTGCCTTGAGTTGGGGTGACGCCCCTTTCAGGCCGACTGTGCGGCGCCCTTCGAGATCGTTGAGGGTGAGTGTACCGGCTTCGAGGTCCGCCAGTGCCTTGGCCTGCCCATAGAAGGCACGGTCTCCATAGGCCCATAGGTCATGAGCCTGACTGTCAGCCAAGTTCACCTTGGCGTCCGCGAGGAGCGCCGGGACAGCACCGAGCAATTCGGTGAGATGCGCGTCGTCCGCTTTGCTCAGGGGCCACTTGTATTTGTACAGGTCGATGTTGGGTTCGGCCGAAGGGCCCTCATGAGCGGGCACGTCGCTCATTTCGGGGAAGATCGTTTGGTAGAACCCTGGATCGCGCGACCAGGGTTTCAGGACCCTCAGGAAGAAGTCGAGCCCGTTCATCTCGGCTTCGACGAGCCGGTAATCACCCTTTTCCGACGCGCTCCAGCCGTTGGTATCGATGCCGACCAAACGTTGCTTGAATGCGTTGAGGCCCGCGGCCTTGGTGGCCATTGCAGGCGCGCCATAGTCAGGGCGCCCCCGAACGATCTTCGGATGATTGAATGCGCGCCACTCCGCGAACAAGCTGACCAGCTGCTGATGAGTCGAGGCAGGCATTTCGGCGGCAATCACCGGAGCTGAAATAGCGAGCGGCGCTGCCAGCGCCAATCGGATCGCAAGTCGAAGCATTTACGTTCCCCCGCGTCGTTCGCTCGTTACGCTATCCACTCCACCTCAACGTGCAAGCAGCAAGGCAGCTGCGCTCGCCAGCGCCCCGATCAATCCAGCAAGACCGTAGCCCCACCAGTTTCGCCGCTCGATTACCGCAATGTCGGGAAGGGGCGGCGGCGGCGGTGCCGCCCCGCTCGGCGGGTAATATTCGTCAATCCGCTCGATCAGCTCCGGGATCTTCTTGAAGGCTCTAACCACCTCGATGATGCGGTCGGCATAATAAGCTTCAGGACCGAGCTCAGAGCGCATCCAGTCGCGAAGGAACGGCTCTGCCGTTTCCCACATGTTGATGTCGGGATCGAGCGCCGTTGCAACGCCCTCGTTCATCACCATCGTCTTCTGCAGTAGCAGCAGGTGCGGCTGCGTCCTCATGTCAAAATCGCGGGTGATCGCGAACAGGCTTTCGAGCATCCGCCCAACGGAAATGTCCTTGACCGGCAGGCCGCGGATGGGCTCGCCCGCGGCGCGCAAGGCAGTCGCAAACTCCTGAACATTGTGATGTGGCGGGACGTACTGCGCCTCGAAGTGGATTTCCGCGACCCGTCGGTAATTGCCGGTGATCAGGCCGTAGAGGATCTCCGCAAGCCAGATGCGAGCGCGGCGGTCGATCCGGCCCATGATTCCAAAGTCGATGGCAGCAATTCGACCGTCCTTCAGGGCAAACAGATTTCCATGGTGGAGGTCGGCATGGAAAAAACCGTCGACCACCGCCTGCCGAAGGAACGCCCGAACGAGCGTCTCCGCGAGCGCGTGGCAGTCTTGACCAGCCTGGATCAGCGCTTCGCGGTCGTTCAGCTTGATGCCGTTTAGCCACTCCAGAGTCAGGACCCGCCGAGCGGTCCGGCGCCAGTCGATTTCGGGCACGTAGTAGCCTGGCTCGGCGACCATATTCTCGCGCAGCTCGGAAGCGGATGCGGCTTCGCGTTGGAGGTCGAGTTCGCGCGCGGTCCAGACCTTGAACTGCGCGACGACGAGCCGCGGGCGCAGCCGCTCCAACTCGCCGCCATAGGCCTCGGCATGGGCGGCGGCCCATTCGTAGGTCTCGATGGCCTTGGTCAGCTCCTCCTCGATCCCGGGCCGCAGAACCTTGACGGCGACTTGCCGGCCATCGGTCGTAACGGCGCGGTGGACTTGCGCGATGGAAGCCGCGCCGACCGGCTCCTCGTCGAATTCGGAATACAGGCTGTCTAGAGGTGCTCCGAATGAGGTCTCGATCGTTCGCTTGATCTTCGCGAATGGAGCGGGCGGAAGGTCGTCCTGCAGTTGCGAAAGGTTTTCGGCCGCTTTCTCACCGACCAGGTCCGGCCGGGTCGACAGTGCCTGGCCGAGCTTGATTGCGGCGGGGCCAATAGCGACCAGGGCCGCGGCATAATCGGGAGTACGAGGTACCCGAGCGCCAAAACGCGCAAGCCGGGCCAGCCTCCGGACCGGCGGCGGCGTCATGGAATCTTCTTCGATGCCGCGCAGTGCGCCGTGGCGAGCCAGCGTCCGGCCCCACTTCAACAAACGCCACAAATGGGTGACGGTGCTCGTCAAATCTTCCAGCCCGAATGAATCGTCACAAGGCCGCCCAGCATCGGTTCTGCCGCTGCTCGGACGAAGCCGGCTTGCTCGACCATTGACTTGAACGCGTTAGGCCTCGGAAAGCGGCGGATGCTTTCGACCAAATAGCGATAGCTTTCCTCGTCATCGGCGATGGCCTTGCCGATGCGAGGGATCACGTTCGAAGCCCAGGCGTCGTACAGATTCGAAAAGCCGGGCCAGTCGCTCGACGAGAATTCCATACAATAGAAACGCCCGCCACGCTTCAGGACGCGGTATGCTTCGTGCAGCGCCGCCGGGATGTCGGTCACGTTACGGATGCCGAAAACGATCGTGTAGCCGTCGAAGCTGGACTCAGCGAAGCTCAGCTGTTCTGCATTCTCGACCTTCCATGTAAGGCCGTTGAGCTCTCGAGCCTGAGCTCGCTGCTTGCCAACTTCGAGCATGTCCGCGTTGATGTCGGAAACCGTCACCTGCGCACCACGGCGCGCCATCCGGAAGGCGACGTCGCCGGTGCCTCCGGCCATGTCGAGGATCTGTTCGCCGCCTCGGGGCTTCACCCGCGCGACGAAGCGGTCCTTCCATAGCCGGTGCAGGCCCCCCGACATCAGGTCGTTCATCACGTCGTAGCGGCGCGCGACCGAGCTGAAGACTTCGCCGACGCGGCGCGTCTTCTCCTCAGGGCTGACGAGCTCGTCGCCGAAATTGACCTGTTCCGTCATGGGTGAGCGGCTCTAGCGGGGTTGCTCCGGCTTCGCCATATCGCCGCGATGCCGGAACTTCCCGAAGTCGAAACCACCGTCCGGGGCCTGAGCCACGTCCTAAAAGGTCGGCGTATCGTGCGCATCGAAGCGCGGCGAGCCGACCTCAGACGCTCCTTCCCGAAGGACCTGGGACAGCGCCTCACCGGAGCGAAGGTTATCGGCCTCGGAAGGCGAGCAAAATATGGGCTCATCCAAACCGACCGCGAGGACACGATGATCTTCCATCTCGGAATGTCTGGGAGTTGGAGGATCAACCATTCGAATCTCGAGAAGCATGACCACCTGCTGCTCGAAACCGACGACGGCAACCGCCTGGCGCTAAACGACCCACGGCGGTTTGGGTCGGTGGATTTGGTGCCGACGAACCAGCTTTCCGAATGGCCTGCGTTCAAGGTGATGGGTCCTGAACCGCTCGATATCACCCCGGAGGAACTCAAGCGGCGGCTTGCCGGCCGTACCGCGCCGATCAAGCTGCTGCTGCTGGACCAGAAGATCATCGCCGGCCTTGGAAATATTTATGTCTGTGAGGCGCTATTTCGCGCGGGCGTTCATCCAAAGCGGGTAGGAGGCTCCCTTTCGCTCGATCGGCTGAGACGGCTGGTGCCCGCGATCCACGACGTGCTCGACGAGGCGATTTCGGCGGGCGGCTCGACGCTGAAGGATTTCGCGGCGCCGGACGGCGAGCTCGGCTACTTCTCCAAGAGCTTCTCGGTCTACGATCGCGAGGGTCAGCCATGCTCGTGCGGCGGTGTGGTCAAGCGCTTCGTTCAGGGTGGGCGCTCAACCTTCTATTGTCCCCGCTGCCAGCGTTGACCTGAGAGCTGGTAGAGGGTAGGGGGACGCCGCTTCCGGTGCGAGCCTCAGGGCCGCGCCGTTTTTCATTGAGCCAAGAGGATTAGAATGGCGAACACGCCGCAGGCCAAAAAGCGCATCCGCCGCAACGCGACGCGTGCAACCGTCAACCACTCGCGAATCAGCCGCATCCGGACCTTCATCAAGGCCGTCGAGTCGGCGATCGAGTCAGGCAAGAAGAAAGAAGCCGCCGAGGCTTTGAAGGCGGTTCAGCCGGAAATGTCGCGTGGCGTCGCCCGCGGAGTTATCCACAAGAACACGGCCGCGCGGAAATTTTCGCGGCTTTCCAAGCGGGTTGCGTCGCTCGGCTAAAATTCGGTCCAAAATGGGGTTCGTTCGGGCCGTCGGGAAACCGGCGGCCCGTCCCATTTTTGGATGGTCAAAAAAATGCAGCAATTCCCGCGATTCGCGCGGATGTTAACGCGACACTAACCTGGAGATTGGCAGTTTTCTGCCGTTTCTGGAAGTTTTGGCCGCTTTCCTATGTCAAGAGTCATTATTTCACTTCTGTGAAAAAACGGCACTTGCATGCTGCGTCATACAGTCACAAAAAGGCCTTTCCGGGCGCGAATCCGTGCCGGGGGCAAGAGAGACGAAGAAGCCAGGGCGCGCGACTCGGTTCGCGGGCAACGGAAGAGCTTTGCCTTTTGCAGGGGGACTAGACGAGGGAGGCGCGGACCAGTGCAGGCGAGTGGGACAGATGTGTCACTTGAACCGCCTCCGGCGCAGGTTGCTGCGCCGCTCGAGGCGGCTTGGGAATCCATCCGTTCGGGACTTCGCCGCGACCTTGGCGTTCGCACCTTTGATGGCTGGCTGAAGCCGGCCGAGCTCGGCTCCTTCGATCCGGACGCGGGTGCGCTCGACATCGTGATGCCGAGTCAGTTCATGGCCGACTGGGTCCGCTCGCACTTCGGCGAACGTCTGACGCTCGCGTGGAAGACGGTTCTTCCGATTGTGCGCGATGTGCGCGTTATTGCCGCCGCCGACGCCCCGCGCCCTACTCCGCTGCTGATCCTCGAAGAGACACCGGCACCGGTCGAGCGCAATCCGGACGCGCCCAATTTCGACCCGCGCTACCGGTTTGAGACGTTCGTGGTCGGCAAGGCGAACGAAGTTGCGGCGACGGCTGCGCGGACGCTCGCGACGTCGCCAACCGTCAGCTTCAACCCTCTCTTCATCCATGGTGGAACCGGGCGGGGCAAGACCCACCTGCTACACGCGATCGGTCATGCCTTCCTTGCCCGCAATCGCGGCGCGCGCGTCGTGTCGATGTCGGCCGAAAAATTCATGGTCGAATTCATCCGGGCGCTGAAAGAGAACGATACGATCGGCTTCAAGCAGCGGCTGCGTAATGCCGATCTGCTGCTGATCGACGACGTCCAATTCATTGCCGGCAAGGATTCGACCCAGGAAGAATTCTTCCACACGATGAACGAGATCATCACGGCC
>JAFBAM010000050.1 GCA_019247755.1 Sphingomonas sp. | reverse complement strand
GTTGTCGCCCGGCATCACCATCTCGGTGCCCTCGGGGAGCTGAACCTCGCCAGTGACGTCTGTCGTCCGGAAGTAGAATTGCGGACGATAGTTGGCGAAGAACGGCGTGTGACGGCCGCCCTCGTCCTTCGACAGGACGTAGACCTCGGCCGAGAAGTCGGTGTGCGGCTTGATCGAGCCCGGCTTGCACAGCACCTGGCCGCGCTCGACGTCCTCACGGCCGACGCCGCGAAGCAGCGCGCCGATGTTGTCGCCCGCCTGGCCCTGGTCGAGCAGCTTGCGGAACATCTCGACGCCGGTGACGACGGTCTTCTGGGTGTCGCGGATGCCGACGATCTCGACTTCCTCGCCAACCTTGACGATGCCCTGCTCGACACGGCCGGTGACGACGGTGCCGCGGCCGGAAATCGAGAACACGTCTTCGATCGGCATCAGGAACGGACGGTCCAGCGGACGTTCCGGGGTCGGGATCCACTCGTCGACCGCGTCCATCAGCTTCAGGATCGCGTCGTGGCCCTGCTCCTTGTTGCTGTCCTCAAGGGCAGCAAGCGCCGAGCCGGCGATGATCGGAATGTTGTCGCCGTCGAAGTCGCGCTTGGAGAGCTCCTCGCGGATTTCGAGCTCGACCAGCTCCAGAAGCTCCGGATCATCGACCTGGTCCACCTTGTTCAGGAAGACGACCATGGTCGGAACGCCGACCTGCTTGGCGAGCAGGATGTGCTCCTTGGTCTGCGGCATCGGGCCGTCGGCGGCCGACACGACCAGGATCGCGCCGTCCATCTGCGCGGCCCCGGTGATCATGTTCTTCACATAGTCGGCGTGACCCGGGCAATCGACGTGCGCATAGTGGCGCTTGTCGGTCTCATACTCGACGTGAGCGGTCGAGATGGTGATCCCGCGCTCGCGCTCTTCCGGCGCCTTGTCGATGTTCGCATAATCGGTGAATTCGGCCTTGCCGCTCTCGGCCAAAACCTTGGTGATCGCCGCGGTCAGCGACGTCTTGCCATGGTCGACGTGACCGATGGTGCCGATGTTCACGTGCGGCTTATTCCGCTCGAATTTAGCCTTAGCCATTTTACGCCTCTTCTTCTTGTCTGGAATTCGGGCGGCCCGCCCTCATCGCGAGCGGGCCCATAACTAGTATTTTGCGCTTACGCTAGCTTCGCCTTCACTTCGTCGGCGACGTTCTGCGGGACCTCGTCATAGTGCGAGAACTGCATCGTGTACTGCGCGCGTCCCTGAGTGAAGGAACGCAGCTGGTTCACGTAGCCGAACATGTTCGCCAGCGGGACCATCGCCTCGACCACCTGCGCGTTGCCGCGGCTGTCGGTGCCCTGGATCTGGCCACGGCGGCTGTTGATGTCGCCAATGACGTCGCCGAGGTAATCCTCCGGCGTCACGACCTCGACCTTCATGATCGGCTCGAGGATCTTGATGCCGGCCTTCTGCGCGGCTTCGCGCATCGCGCCGCGGCCGGTGATCTCGAACGCCAGAGCCGAGGAGTCGACGTCGTGATACTTGCCGTCCAGCAGGTGCACGGCGAAGTCGACGATCGGGAAGCCGATAAGCGAACCCGTCTCGGCGGTTTCCTTCATGCCCTTCTCGACCGACGGGATATACTCGCGCGGGATGTTGCCGCCCTTGATCTCGTCGATGAACTGGAAGCCGGTGCCGCGCTCTCCGGGAACGACCTTCACCTTCACTTCGCCGAATTGGCCGGAGCCGCCCGACTGCTTCTTGTGGGTGTAGGTAAGCTCGATCGGTTTCGCGAGATACTCGCGGTAAGCGACCTGCGGGGCGCCGACATTGGCCTCGACCTTGAACTCGCGCTTCATGCGGTCGACGAGGATCTCGAGGTGGAGCTCGCCCATCCCCTTGATGATCGTCTGGCCAGACTCATGGTCGGTGGTGACGCGGAATGACGGGTCCTCGGCAGCCAGCCGGTTGAGCGCGATGCCCATCTTTTCCTGGTCGGCCTTGGTCTTCGGCTCCACGGCGACCTCGATGACCGGATCCGGGAACTCCATGCGCTCCAAGATGATCGGCTTGTTGGGATCGCACAGCGTATCGCCGGTCGTCGTTTCCTTGAGGCCCGCGATGGCGACGATATCGCCAGCATAAGCGACGTCGATGTCCTCACGGTTATTTGCATGCATCAGCAGCATGCGGCCGATCTTTTCCTTCTTGTCCTTCACCGAGTTGGCGACGGTGCCCTTCTCGAGCTTGCCCGAGTAGATTCGCGCGAAGGTGAGCGAACCGACGAACGGGTCGTTCATGATCTTGAACGCCAGCGCCGAGAACGGCGCTGTGTCGGAGGCTTCGCGGGTATCCGGGGCCTCGTTGTCCGGGTTGATGCCCTCAACCGGCGGAATGTCGAGCGGGCTCGGCAGGTAATCGACGACGGCGTCGAGCAGCGGCTGAACGCCCTTGTTCTTGAACGCCGAGCCGCACAGCACCGGCACGAACGAGAAGTTCAGCGTGCCCTTGCGGATCAGCTTCTTCAAGGTCGCGGTGTCGGGCTCCTTACCCTCCAGGTACTGCTCCATGACATCATCGTCTTGCTCGACGGCCATCTCGATCAGTTCCATGCGCGCAGCTTCGGCCGCATCCTTCAGATCGTCCGGAATCGGGTGATATTCGAACTTCGCGCCAAGGCTCTCGTCGAGCCAGATGATCGCGCGGTTCTCAACCAGGTCCACGAGTCCCTTGAACTGGCCCTCGAGGCCGATCGGAAGATAGAGAACCATCGGACGCGCGCCGAGGCGGTCCTTGATCATACCGACGCACATGTCGAAGTTCGCGCCCGTGCGGTCGAGCTTGTTGACGAAGCACATCCGCGGGACGTTGTACTTCTCGGCCTGCCGCCACACCGTTTCGGACTGCGGCTCAACGCCGGCAACGCCGTCGAAACAGGCGACCGCGCCGTCGAGCACGCGCAGCGAACGCTCGACTTCGATGGTGAAGTCGACGTGGCCCGGTGTGTCGATGATGTTGATCCGGTGCTCGGGCCCCTTGCCCTCCTCCGCCGACCAGAAACAGGTCGTCGCGGCCGACGTGATCGTGATCCCGCGCTCCTGCTCCTGCTCCATCCAGTCCATCGTCGCGGTGCCCTCGTGCACTTCGCCGATCTTGTAGGACTTGCCGGTGTAATAAAGGATACGCTCGGTCGTCGTCGTCTTGCCGGCGTCGATGTGCGCCATGATGCCGATATTACGATAGCGTTCGAGCGGATGGCTGCGGGCCATTTCAAAAGTTCCTTAGCGATGTGGGGAGCCGGCGGATCCGGCTTCCCCAGAATATAGGTACGAAAACTACCAGCGGTAGTGGCTGAAGGCGCGGTTCGCTTCCGCCATGCGGTGCGTGTCCTCGCGCTTCTTGACGGCGTTGCCGCGGTTCTGCGCGGCGTCCATCAGCTCACCCGAAAGGCGGCCGGCCATGGTCTTCTCAGACCGCGACCGGGCAGCACCAATCAGCCAGCGGATGGCAAGCGCCTGGGCGCGCTCCGGACGAACTTCGACCGGAACCTGGTAGGTTGCACCGCCAACGCGGCGGCTGCGAACTTCGATGCCAGGCTTCACATTGTTGAGCGCGTCATGGAACACGCCAATCGGCTCGCGCTTCAGGCGGGCTTCGACATTGTCGAGAGCACCATAGACGATGCCTTCGGCAACCGACTTCTTACCGTCGAGCATGACCGAATTCATGAACTTCGAAAGGACGATATCCCCGAACTTCGGATCGGGAAGGATTTCGCGCTTCTCTGGGCGACGACGACGAGACATTGGAAAATTCCTTTCTCTTCAGCCATTTCCGGGACTTCAAAATGCCCGGGGCTTACTCTCGTGATTACTTTGGACGCTTGGCGCCGTATTTGGAGCGCGACTGGCGACGATCCTTCACGCCCTGCGTGTCGAGGACGCCGCGAAGCACGTGGTAGCGAACGCCCGGAAGGTCGCGCACACGGCCGCCGCGGATCAGCACCACGCTGTGCTCCTGGAGGTTGTGGCCCTCACCGGGGATGTAGCTGATGACTTCGCGCTGGTTGGTCAGGCGAACCTTGGCGACCTTGCGAAGCGCCGAGTTCGGCTTTTTCGGGGTCGTCGTATAAACGCGGGTGCAGACGCCGCGCTTCTGCGGATTCTGCTCCATCGCAGGGACCTTCGACTTGGCCTTCTGCGGATCGCGACCCTTGCGGATCAGCTGGTTAATCGTTGGCATGAAGCCCTTCACCTTTCGTTGCCGGAAAGCCCGGCGGTTACTTTGCTCAACAGAAAAAGCGCGGAACCGAGACAGCCTCACGGGCCGCTTGGCGACGCGCATGTTGAGCAATGTTCAGCTCTTGCCCGGCGAACAGCGAAGAATCCCTCTCGCTCGGACGGGCGGGCACATAGCGGTGGTGCAGTGAAGGGTCAACCGGCCTCGGTTGAACTTAGGAACGCTTGGCTTCGCCGGCTCGTTCATCCAGTCGCTTCCCGAAGGAGGCCGATATGAACTACCACCTGTTCACCCGCCTTTCCCCCGTCGCCCTGACCGTGCTGGCGAGCTGCGGGAACGGTGCATCCAACAATGGTGGCAGAGGAAGGGCTGTGGACCATCCGACCATCATCAAGCTCTCATTGGCCAGCGACGCCTTCAAGGAAGGGCAGTCGATCCCGACGCAATATAGCTGCGACGGTGACAACAAGTCGCCGGCACTAAGCTGGGGCGAGCCGCCAGCGGGCACCAAGAGCTTTGCTCTAGTGATCGACGATCCCGACGCCCCCAGTGGCACCTACCGCCATTGGGGTATGTTCGACATCCCAGCCACAACCCGCTCGATGGCTTCAAGCCAGCACGCCGGGACCGAGGTCAATAACGACGGCGGGAAGCCTGGGTACACTGGTCCGTGCCCGCCGAAGGGCAACGGTGTTCACCATTACCATTTCAAATTGTTCGCTCTCGACACCGCCAAGCTAGGACTGTCGGCGGGAGCCAGTATCGCGGATGTAGAAAATGCCGCGAGCGAGCACGCCCTAGCTCAGGGCGAGCTGATCGGAACCTACGAGCGGCATTAGGAGGCTTGGCGGCGGCCGAACACCGGCCGCTGCGGCGTCGCGGGAGCCGCAGGCTGCGCCTGCACTGCAGCGGGCGCTTGAAGGCGCTCCGAAGCCTTCTTGGAGGCCAGGTAGCGAGCAATCGCCGCATCGGCGTCGAAGCCGCTCTCTGACGGCTCGTCGCGCTCGACGGCCGGCTTCGATGGGACGCCCCATCCATTGTTTCCGGCACCTGCCATCGCAACGCCCGCCGACCCAATCGCCGCCAGCTGTGCATCGCGAAGAATCTGAACCAGCGCACTGGCTCCGCCTGGCGGCAGCTCGATGGATGCGGCCGGTACGCGCAAGCGCCGCGCCCCGAACGACCCGCCTTCGATGGAGATGCACAGGATCTCGCGACGACCGATCGGAATGACGCCCCAATACCGCACCGTCATCACCTGGAGTGCAATGCCGAGCACCTGCTTCCATGACACGGCGTGGTTGCCAAAGGCAGTCCGCACCCAAACCCGTTCGTTGTCGAACTTGAGCGCAGGCTCGCTGTTCATCGCTTTCGCCAGGCCGGTCAGCGCGGCGAGACCCAGCATGACGACACTGATCAACCAGACGATGTCGCCGTCGCTCCACCACTGCCAGCCGGCGAGAATGGCAAGCGTTCCCGACGTCAAAGCCGTCGCAGCGTTCTTCCCCGATCGATAATAAAAGCTACGCATCCCCCGCCCTCGCTTTGGGTTGGATGTACCGCCGTTCGTCTAGAGAAAGGTTAAGCCTCGTCGAAACGCCTCGCGTCAGGCGCGGAACGGCGCTAATCGGACGACGGGGCTGCCACCGTCCTTTTCTTGGAGAAACGACATGGCACATAAAGCATTGGTTGCCGTATTCGCGACGATCCTCGCGGCTTCGCCACTGAGCGCACAGCCGGATCCGGCGCCGGCCACCGCGCCATCGGGATCGGCGGGAACGCTCTATTGCTTGCGCGTTACCGTCACGGGTCACGTCACCGACCAAATCCTCTGCTGGACCCGCGACGAATGGGCTGCGCAGGACGTCGACGTCGACAAGGAATGGGCCACCAACGGCGTCCGCACGATCGGCTAAGTCTCAGGCGGTGATGCGGTGCGCGGCTAGCTGCTCGTAATAAGGACGGCACCGCTCGGCGACGCGCCGCGCTTCGTCAGGCAATTCGACGTCGTCGGTCTCCGGCGGCCCGAA
>JAFBAM010000017.1 GCA_019247755.1 Sphingomonas sp. | reverse complement strand
GGGTTGGGTTGAGGCGGAGGCCAGGGCCAGAGCTGCAATCGCGGGGATCACTTCACACTCCTATCGTGCCCCACGCTCCGTCGGCTTGATGCCGATGCCACCTGCTCGCCCTAACGCGCATCAGTGGTTTCGTATCCGTAGGCGGTTTGGGAACGGCCGCGCGGCTCCTGTGGCGATGCGGTAATCCGCGCCGAAGCTGCGCCGGTCCATGCGGCGGCAAGTGACTGAAAGCGTGGTGCGGGAGAAGGGCGCGGTCGCGCTATGCCCCAAATGGATACAGCGGGGCGTCACTCCAATTCGTCATCCCGGACTTGATCCGGGACCCGCCTTCTCTTCGTGCCCCGGTGTGAATTCGTGCGGCGGCGCTCTGGCCATCTGACGACAGGACTGTGCTGGGTCCGCACATAGAAATGGGGGCCGGCATTGCTGCCAGCCCCCACTGCGCCGAGCGAAGGATATGCCGGTGTTCGTAACCTGGTCCCCTGAAAACCCGAAGGCCCCAAAAAACCCGCTCTCGATCCTGGCTCACCAGCTCAGGCGTCGCTTCCGATCAGGCATTTCTCTCTTTCGAGAAGCCTGGCTGATCTACTGTACTGCGCTTCCCGAAGGTTCGCTGGTACTTCAACCTGCCTGGCCTGGATGGAACCGTGATCCCAACCAAACTCACCCGATTTTCCGCGGCCCTTCTTGGGAAACCCTCTATCGCGTCCCGCTTCGCTCACCAGAATTCCGAAGAAAACCGGGAGCCGCGTCGCGCGACAGGAAGATTTCTCTTCCGGCGCCTCTTCCCGGCTGGCCCCGACAAGAACCGAAGTTCTCACCATTGCCTGCCGGCGGAGATCGGACCTTTGGTCACCTGCCGCACCCTTCCGCGTCGTTGCCGACCCTTCAGGGGAGGCCGGGACCGCCGTCCCGATCACCTGATTACCATGCACATCTGAATCGAGTCGCGGAAGCGAAATATTCGGGATTAAGCCTGTGGATAACGTGGATATCGTGAACAACGTTCGGAACCTTTTCCGAGTCGCGCCATTCGGTTGCCGTTTCGTTCCCGCTGCCCTACCTCGGCCAAGTGCCTGAATCCCCTGCAATCCCTACCGAACCAGCGTACCTGCAGGGCCTGAATCCGCCGCAGCGCGAGGCGGTCCTGACGACCGAGGGCCCGATTCTGGTTTTGGCCGGCGCCGGTACTGGAAAAACCGCCGCACTGACTGCACGACTCGCCCACCTCATCGCGACTCGGAAGGCTTGGCCTAGCCAGATTCTCGCGGTCACCTTCACCAACAAGGCCGCGCGCGAGATGAAGGAGCGGGTCAGCCAGATCAGCGGCGGCGCCATCGAGGGCATGCCTTGGCTCGGCACCTTTCATTCCGTAGCGGCCCGCATGCTGCGCAGCCATGCCGAGCTGGTGGGACTTCAGTCCAACTTCACCATCCTCGACACCGACGACCAACTGCGCGTCCTCAAGCAGCTGATCAGCGCGGCCAATCTCGACGAGAAGCGCTGGCCTGCTCGCCAGCTCGCGGGGCTCATAGACCGCTGGAAGAACCGCGGCTGGACTCCGAAGGAAGTCGATCGGGGCGAGTCCGAGGCGTTCGCTGCCGGACGAGGGGCCGATCTCTACGCCCAGTACCAGGACCGCCTCCGGACCCTGAATGCCTGCGACTTCGGCGATCTCTTGCTCCACATGCTGGTGATCTTCCGCAAGCACGCCGACGTCCTCGACGCGTACCGCGACCGCTTCCGCTACATCCTGGTCGACGAATATCAGGACACCAACCAGGGGCAGTATGAGTGGCTAAAGCTGCTCGCCGAGCCCCGCCGCAACCTCTGCTGCGTCGGCGACGACGACCAATCCATCTATTCGTGGCGCGGGGCGGAGGTCGCCAACATCCTTCGCTTCGAGAAGGATTTCCCAGGCGCGAAGGTCATCCGGCTGGAGCAGAATTACCGTTCGACCAGCCACATTCTCGGCGCCGCCGACGGGCTCATCGCCCATAACGCCGGCCGCCTGGGCAAGACCTTATGGACCGATGCCGGCGACGGCGAGAAGGTGCGCGTCATCGGCGTGTGGGACGGTCCCGAGGAGGCGCGACGTGTCGGCGAGGAAGCGGAATCGCACATGCGGCGCGGCGGCTCGCTCGACGACATTTCGATCCTCGTTCGCGCGCAGTTCCAGACCCGCGAGTTCGAAGAACGCTTCATCGCGATCGGCCTGCCCTACCAGATCATCGGCGGCTTCCGCTTCTACGAGCGCGCCGAGATCCGCGACGCGATCGCCTACCTCCGCCTCATTGTCTCGCCTGCCGACGATCTCGCCTTCGAGCGTATCGTCAATACGCCGAAGCGCGGCCTCGGCGACAAGGCGGTCGCGACCATCCATCGCCACGCTCGCGCCACCCAGCAGCCCCTGCTCCTCGCTGCAGCAACCCTGCTCGACAGCGACGAGCTTACCCCCCAGGCGCGGCGGAGCCTCGGCAACTTCGTCGCCGATCTCGCGCGGTGGAAGAAGATGTCAGGGGAGCTAACGCACCCGGAGCTCGCGCGGATCATGCTCGACGAGAGCGGGTACACGGCCATGCTTCAGGCCGACCGCTCTGCCGAAGCCGCCGGCCGTCTCGAGAACCTCGCCGAGCTCGCGCGCGCGATGGAAGAATATGAGACCCTCCAGGCCTTCCTCGAGCACGTCAGCCTGGTGATGGACAATGACGAGGCGCGCCAGGGTGACCGCGTCACCATCATGACGATCCATGCCGCCAAGGGCCTGGAGTTTGATGTGGTCTACCTCGCCGGCTGGGAGGAAGGTGTTTTTCCGTCGCAGCGGGCGCTCGACGAAGGCGGCCTCGCGGCGCTCGAGGAGGAGCGGCGCCTCGCTTACGTCGCGATTACCCGCGCGCGGCGTCGCGCGACCATTTTCCATGCCGCGAACCGCCGCATCTACGGCCAGTGGACCAGCTCGATCCCGTCGCGCTTCCTCGCGGAATTGCCAGACACGCACATCAAGCAGGAAACCACGATGACCGGCGGCGAAAGCTTGTGGCGCGCGCAATGGTCGGAGCGCGCGGACCCGTTCGCGCACCTGGGTCCGGCGCAATCCATGCGTGCCAGCACGCGCGGCCCGGGCTGGCAACGAGCCTCACGCGGCAATTTCAATCCGGAACCGCAGCGCGTCATTGAGGCGCGTGCCTCTGCGGTCAGTCTCGGCAATCAGGGCCGCACCGACCTGACGCTCGGCCAGCGCGTTTTCCACGGCAAGTTCGGCTACGGCATCATTGCCGCTATCGAAGGAAACAAGCTCGAAATCGATTTCGAGCATTCAGGTCGCAAGAAGGTACTGGACAGCTTCGTCAGCGCCGGCTGAGCGGCTAACTCGCGCTTTGGCGGACCGCAACGCGAACCCAGGACACGATCGACGACCAGCTCAACTCTTCCATCAATTCTACGCCAGCAAGCTTGTCGCGCCGCCAGACGACTTCCGCCCCGGGGATGTTGAGGCCTTCAACGAGCACGGTCACATACGTGCCCGTCTCCGGCAGCTCCTCCCCCTCGAGCTGGATGCCCTTGGAAGAGATGTTGCGGATCGATGCGAGCATCAGCTTGCCGCCGCATTTGAGGTAACAGGGACAACGGATTTCAACGCGGGGCATCGTTCGCCGCTCGGCGGGCTGGCTGACCAGGTTGCGGTTGATCAGCGCGATGACATCGATCGCATCGTCGAACCGGATTCCTAGTTCGCTGCGCCCTGTCCAGGCGATCTTTCCCGACGAGCGCTGGCCTGTCCCAAGCTCAACCGCGACCTGGTCGCCGAGTGCCGACGCGATTTCGACGCCGACCATAACGCCCAAGGCTGAAATCTTCCGGATCGAGCATTCACGCCGTGAGCCGCCGTGATGGATGGCGCCAGCCTCGAACGATCCCTTGATTTCAGACGCGATGCCGTCGTCCGGCCATGGCAGCCGGTCTCCAACGACAAAAGTGGTGGCTGAGGCGGCTTCGCCCATTTCCCTGTCCGACACGTGTCCGGTCAGATTGGGCTGACCTGCCTAACAACTCGCTAACAGACGCAGCCTAGATCTCTGCCTTGACCTGCGCGTGGTTGAGCAGCGCGACGAAGACCACCCCGCCGATTGAGTTGCCGATAAGCGCCGGTAGCAAGAAGCCGACGAGATATCGGTCCCAGCCGGTTACACCGTGCAGTGCGGCGAACGCTGCTTCCGCCGAGCCGGCGATGACGTGACTGAAATGCCCTGCCGCAATGAGCCAGGTAACGGCGATGATCACGAAGAATTTGGCCGATGATGCGGCCGGCATAAGCCAGACCATGAGCGCGATAAGCCAGCCGGCGAAGACGCCCTTGACCAACACCATGATGAAACCCGGTTCGACGGCTCTTCCGCCGAGCTCGGTGAACGCTCGCACTGCTTCCGCAGAAAACACCTGCGGGATTGACGCGGCCGCAGCGAAAAGGATTGTGCCGATGATGTTCGCCACGAAGACGATGCTCCAGTAGCGGACAACGTCGCCAAGGCCGTGCGTGCGATGCAGGACAGGAAGCATCACGGTAAGGGTCGTTTCAGTAAACAGCTGCTGGCGGGCCATCGTCACGAAAATGAACCCGAGCGTATAACCGAAGCTCGCAACCAGCTCCCGCCATGGAGCATCGGGCAATGCGGCCTGCAGCATGCCTTGGCCCAACATGGAGCAGCCCATCGTCAGTCCGGCCGCCAGGCCTGACCATGCAATTGATGAGTTCGGCCTCTCTAGCTCCTCCTGCCCTTCGAGCCTGATCGCTTCATGAACGACCTTGGCGCTGGTGCTTGAGCGGTCGTCTGCCTCCTCGATTTCGCGATCCGAGAGCGGCGACTGCTGCTTCTCTTGCTCCACCATTTGCTCGCGGTCGGTCACACACCCGAAACGCCGCCCATCGCTGGCAAGCTCCAACAGCCGTGCCTAAATTCATGGCATGACCCATTCCGCCCATGCGATCCGCGACAATGCCGAAGGCCATCAATTCGAAGCCGATCTCGGCGATGGCAGTATGGCTATTGTTGAGTATCGTCTCGACGGCGGCAGCGTCGCTTTTACCCACACCGCAGTGCCGCCGGCCCATGAAGGTCGCGGCATCGGGACCGCGTTGATACGCTTCGCGCTCGGATGGGCGAGGGAACGCGGGCTTCGCGTTGCCCCCATCTGTCCATTCTTCGCGGCCTACATCAAGGATCACTCGGAACAGCAGGACCTGCTCGATACCGCATGGCGAAAGAAGCTCGGTCTGGCCTGAGGGCGGTCCTTAGGGCGAAAAACAACCGTCCCAAGGAACCCGACTCGGCCCCGGTGCATTTTCGCGGCAAAAGTCAACAGCAATTTTAGGTGTAAAATGAAGCAGCTAGCTTGCGCTTTTGCGCTCGCGGGCACGTGTGTTCTTGCGACCTCGGTTGCCCCTGCCCCCGCGTTTGCGCTCGAGACCTACGAAGCTCAGATGGAAGCGAGCGACGCCGCCAGCCAGGCGCGCGCCGACATGCTCGAGGCGTTCGGGCCTAAGGAATTGAAGCCCGGCCAGTACGTCTGGCGTGACGTTCCCCAGGCCGCGGGTCAGCAACGCGTGGTCGTCAGCCTCTCGGATCAGCTTGCCTATCTGTATCGCGGGAGCACTCTGGTGGCCGTTTCCACCATCTCGAGCGGCAAGGACGAGAAGCCAACGCCGGTCGGGATATTCTCGGTCCTCGATAAGAAACCGATGTACCGCTCGAAGAAGTACGACAACGCGCCGATGCCCTGGATGCAGCGCATCGATCAGTACGGAATTGCTCTCCACGCAGGCTACAACCCGGGCGTTCCCGCGAGCCACGGCTGCATCCGTCTACCATCGGCTTTCGCCAAGAAACTCTATTCGGTCACCGATGTGGGGACGCCAGTGATGATCGGCGCGTAACTGCCGTGGGCCGCGCCGGGGCAACGGCGCGGTCCCGTTGTCCCGCGAGCGAACATTTTGAACTTGGGAGCCGCTCCTTCGTTTCACCGTTAAGACACTGAACAAAAAAGGTTTTGGACGTGAAAATCCGGTATCTTGCCGGCGTCGCCTGCGCGGCGCTGATGGGACTAACTGTGCCCGCCGAAGCGGCAACGACGCCCGAAATGCCGGGCGTCGCGACCCTCGACCCCGCTGCCGGCTCGGCTGTGAGCGCCTTCTACGCGTCGCGCCACGGGGCGCCGCTGTGGATGAAAGAGGGGGCCGCACAGCAGCTCATCGGAGTGCTGCAGCGCGCCGCGCTTGACGGCATGCCGGCCGGGCCCAATCTCGCCGCACAGGCGCAAGGACTACTCGCCCGAGCCGGCGCCGGCGATGCTGCCGCGGCGGCCGATGCTGATCGGCTGCTCTCCAGTGCCTGGGTGCAATATGTCCAGGCACTGCATGCACCGCCCGCCGGCATGAGCTACGCCGATAAATG
>JAFBAM010000160.1 GCA_019247755.1 Sphingomonas sp. | reverse complement strand
CAGCGCGATCGCGCCAAGCGGTCCAGCATCATCGCCGAGCTCGGGCGCGCGCACATACGGACCGTCGTGGGGTAGCTCGACATAGTCGTTAAGGCTGTCGATCAGCTTTGCTTCTATGCGTTGAAGCAAATGCGGCTGACGCTCCACGACGCCGCCACCGATCGCAATACGCTTTGACGCCGCAGCGAGCACGATGGTGTGGCAGAGCTGTGCAAGCGTCCACGCGACCGAATCCCAGACCGGATCATCCGACGACAGGCTCTCAACTGCATCGCCGAAGCGGGCGCGCAGGGCCGTCCCGGATGCCAGCCCCTCGACGCAATCTTCGTGGAATGGGCACGCGCCCGGCCATTCGTCGCCCGCAAGCCGAGCCACCCGGATGTGTCCCAACTCGCAATGCCCGAACCCGCGCACCGGGCGGCCGTTCGCAATGAGCCCCACCCCCACGCCGGTTCCGACGGTGATGTAGGCGAAGTCGTCCATCCCGCGACCGGAGCCCCAGCGCATCTCCGCGAAAGCGGCTCCGTTGACGTCGGTGTCGACTGTTGTCGGCACGCCCGCTGCTCGCTCCAAGCGCGGTCCTATATCCACACCGCTCCACCCAGGCTTGGGCGTCGAGCGAAGGTGGCCGTAGGTCTGCGACGCCTCATCCAAATCGATCGGCCCAAAACTGGCGATCCCAAGGGAGTCGAAGCCGTGGGACGTCTTCCACTCGGTGAGGATGCGCTCCACCCGGCTCAGCGTCTCATCCGACGAGGTCGTCGGAACGACTTCGCGCCCTAGCAACTCACGCGACCCATCAGCGAGAACGGCGATGCACTTTGTGCCCCCAAGTTCGATGCCTGCGTAGTTAGTCACCGGCTGAGCGCCTCGATCAGCAACTTCTTGACCCGCGCAACCAACTCAGGCGTCCGGCGCGCGAGAATGCCACGCGCCTCCTCGGGCAGATGCCCAACGGGGTCTCCATTATCGCCAAAGACATAATGGTCGAACATCACACGCCACGCCGCCAGTTCATTCGGGGGCAAGCTCTTCATCGTGATGACGGAGTGATAGAGCGCGTTCAGCGGCGTCAGCAGCGGGGGCTCGCCCTCGCGCCACCAGAAATTGATCATTGCGGCCACCTCATCGAGAGAATGGACTGCGTGCCACCACATGCTCGGAATGTAGAGGGCGTCGCCAGGCCCGAGCTCGGCTTGTTGCGCCGCGTCGAGCGCAGCGGCGAAGCGAGGATGCGCGGCAAGATCCGGGTTTTCGACATCGACCAGGCTGATCGGCTGACCGGCCAGGGTGAACTCCAGAGGACCGACATAGAGGTTGGACAGCTGGTCCGTCGGGAACAAGGTGAAGCGGCGACGGCCGGCAACCACGCAGGCGAGGTTCCGCGGCAGATCCCAATGGGCTGCCGTTCGCGCCCGGTTCCCGAGCCAGAGCGAGATGAGCGTCGCTCGCTCCATGTCGAGCAGGGGCGCGGGGATTGTCTTGAGCAGGCCCGGCAGGTGACGCCGAACCGGGATCCCACCCGCATACATCGAATAAGGCTCTGCATGTCCCTTCTGCCGGATCAGCAGGTCCAGGAGCTGCGCGACCGTCGCCAGGCGTCGGTCGTGATTGAAGCCTGAGAAATTATCGTTGTAGCCGAAGCGCCCTTCGATCGCCGGTTCCCCGAACCAAGCCTCGAACGGCTCATCTGACGCAACCCCGCCCAAGAATTCGGCCAGCCGGTCGTCGCCTTCTCGAGCAGCCTCGACGATCGGCCAGTCGCCGACGAGCCCCCGCAGCACGGCCGGCTCGCCCTTCGCTACGATCTCGCGATCAAAGCGCTCGCGATCAGGACGCTCATATTCGGCAATTGGCCGCATGGTCGCCTCGGCTAGCAGTGCCGTCGTCACTTCGCTAGAATCTGCTGCAATGCGACTCCGGCCCTTGGCACTTGTGGCGATATTCGGCGCCTGCGCCGCTGCACAGCCCGTCGCTGCCCCCGTGTCGGAGGTAAAGGGCCGCGTAGCCGGCGCTCCCCTGCCCTGCGTGCGGTTGACGCCCAGCTCGCAAAGCCTCCGTCCGTCGAGGGACAGCGGTCACATCCTGCTGTGGGGCAGCGGCAAGACGATCTGGGTCAATCAGCTGCACCGATCATGCGGTTTCAACCGCGACAATGACGTGCTGGTGCTTGAGCCCTCGACCTCGTCGCTATGCCGGGGCGACATCGTCCGCTCGTTCGACCGCTTGAGCAGGATCCCAGGCCCGGCCTGCGTGCTCAACGAGTTCGTCCCCTATACGCGCGTCAAGTAAGCCCACCACTCAGATCCCGGTGGCGGCGAAGGTGTGACCGTCGGGGTCGAGGTCGCGTAGGTCGCGCCCTCGCGTTTCCTTGCCGAACCAGGCGACAAGGATAAGCGCCCCGACCGTCGGCACGATGATGATTAGTGAAACCACGTCGAGGGGAGGCACCAGCGCGAGTATCGCGAGCAGCTGCGCGAACATCCCGCCTGCCTTGGTGCAGGCGGCCACGGTTCCGGTCGTCCGTCCGCGAATGCGCAGTGGAAAGCTCTCCGCCGCATACGGCAGAAGCATCGCGATCAGCGCGTTGGTACCGACGATCAGCAGTGCTACCGGCAGGACGGGGCTGCCCGAGCCGGTGAACTCCAGCATCAACACGCCGCCAAGGCCCGCAAGAGCGATGGCGATCGACCCCACGACCGACCATTTGGTGCTCCAGCCGCTGTAGAGATAGGCCACTGCGAAGACGGTCGGAAAAGCGATCAGCGCAGACTCGGCGAGCAGTTTACTCGATACGGCCATGCTGTAACCGCGGGCGACCATGTCGGCCGGCAGCCACAGCAGCAGGCCGAAGTTGATCAGGCCATAGCAGATCGCCGCAAGGCTCAAGGCAAGGAGCTTCCCGAAAAATGCCCGACCGGTCAGCGCGACCGAATTACCCCTGCTGAGCGCGACGCCCTCGGCATGCGTTGTGCTGCGTGCTCTCGAGCCAAAGCGCGCCATCACCGCGCGCGCTTCTTCCCGGCGGCCGCGAGCGAGGAGGAACTTGGCGGACTCGGGAATGAACGCGCCGAGAAGTACCAGAGACAGGCCGGTCGGGAGATTCAACAACCACAGAATGCGCCAGCCGAACGTCGGCTGAAGAAGCGCCGAAAAGCCGCTCGCTGCGAAATAGCCGCCAACCGAACCGAGGCCGCCGACCAAAACAAGTGCCCAACCGCGATGCTTGCTCGGCATCATCTCAGCCAACAGGGCGTAGGTGACCGGCAGCATACCACCTGCCGCGGCACCCATCATGAAGCACATACCGACGTTCCAATAGAGCGACGGCATGGCGCCGCAGATCGAGGTTCCGACGAACATGACCGCCGACAACAGGATCGACGCTTTACGCCCGTAGATGTCGGCGATGATCCCCCAGACGATCGAGCCGACAACCGTCCCGGTCAGCGCGAAGAACGGCACCAGCGAAGCGGTAGCCTTGGGCACACCATATTCGCTGACCATCCCCGGAATAGTGAAGCCGAGGCTGGCCGGCTTCATGATGTCGATGATGAGCGCGATGACGAGCACGCTCATCAGGACCCAATGGGAGCGCGACAGTGGCGCGTCCTCTGGTGGGGTGACCACGATGTCCTGGCTTGCCGCAAGCTGTCGCGAGATGTTCTTGGGAAGCAGCCCGTACGCTGCGACGCCGACGCCGAGCACGATCGCGGCCATTCCGGCGATCATGTCGGTGCCCATCGGCATGCCATAAAGCCGGAAATGGGTCATCCGCCCCATCAGGAACATCGGCAGGTGCGCAAGCACGCCCGAGGTAACGAGGAGCACGCCGAGGGCGAACGCCCAGAGCCCTCTGCGATCGGCCAGCGTCGAAGTGCTAAGCAGCGGTCGATGTCCTCTCGTCGGGCGTCACTCGCAACATCGCTAGGGCAGCAATAGCCATGACCATCGCGGCCGCCAACATCGTCCAGATCGGCTGGTTGGGGAAAAAGGCCTTCATGATCGATCCCATCACGGTCGCGACGAGCAGCTGCGGGATCACGATGAAAATGTTGAACAGGCCCATGTAAATGCCGAGCTTGCGCTGCGGCAGGCTGCTGGCGAGGATCGCGTATGGCATCGCGAGGATGGAGGCCCAGGCGATGCCGATTCCGATCTCGGAAATCACCAGCATCTTCGGATCCTTGATGACGAAGAAGCTCGCGTATCCGGCGGCACCACACAGCAGGCAGGCCATGTGCGTTCTTGCCTTCCCCAGCGACCGAGCAAGGAGTGGCAGCAGCGCCAGCGCAGCCACGGCGGCGACACCGTTGTAGACGGCGAACAGTACGCCAACCCAATTGCCGGCATCCTGGAATCCTGAGCTGGCGGGATCGGGCGAGTGATAGAAATTGCGGGCCACGACCGGCGTCGTGTTTATCCACATGATGAAGAGCGCCGACCAGCTGAAGAACTGGACCAGCGCCAAGCGCTTCATGATCGTCGGCATGCCGGCGAAGTCGCCGACGATGTTGGCTAGCATGTTGCTGCTGCTTCCTCGCCGCGCGAGCTGGATGGCGACGATGCTGGCGAGGCCATAGGCAATGAGCAGGCCGCCGAGCAGGTAGACTTCCTTTTCAAGCGACCATTCGGCGACGGCGAGCATCACCGCCGCCCCCGCGCCGGTCCAAACGACGCTGGACGTCAGTGTTCGCGATGCAAGGGCACGCAGCGTTGTATCGTCATCGGGGTGCTCGGCACTTTCGCCGAAACGCGCCATGTCGTCGGGCGAATATTCCCGCGTGCTCAGCACCGTCCACAGGACGGCGAGGAACAGGGCCGCGCCGCCGAACCAGAAGCTGTAGCGCACCGTATCGGGAATGCCGCCGCCTGCGACGGTATTGGATACGCCCCACTTGTCGAGCAGCGTCGGAAAGATCGAACCGAGGACTGCCCCAGCGCCGATGAAGGCGGTCTGCACGGCGTAACCGGCGGTGTGCTGGTCCTTGCGCAGCATGTCGCCGACGAAAGCACGGAAAGGCTCCATCGAGATGTTGAGGCTTGCGTCCAGCGTCCAGAGCAGCAGCGCTGCCATCAAAAGCTGCGACGATAACGGCATCAGGAATAGCGAGAGCGTCGCGAGCAGCGCGCCTGCGACGAAATAGGGACGGCGTCTGCCAAGACGCCCTAGCCAGGTGCGGTCGCTCATGTGGCCGACGACTGGCTGTACCAGCAAGCCGGTCAGTGGGGCGGCAATCCACAAGGCTGGCAAGTCATCCAGGCTCGATCCCAACGACTGGAAGATACGGCTCATGTTCGCGTTCTGGAGCGCGAAGCCGATCTGGATGCCGAAGAAACCGAACGAGATGTTCCAGAGGCCGGCGAGCGATTGCCGCGGCTTCTCGATGGTCGTGGCCTTGTCCATGCGCGTGCTCTCCCCTCCCCAAGCTGGCACGGGTACACGGCGCGCACAACAACCGCATACGAATGCATGAGGGCGGGCCGTAGACAGCCAACGCGCTTCGTCTAATTGTTCGCCAAACCCTGGGGAGAGGGAGCAGGCATGAGCCTTTCGACGATCGATCTTATTGTCGTCATCGCCTACGCGATCGGCATTTTCAGCCTGGCTCAGTGGGTGAGCCGCGAGAAGGCCGGGCACCAGAAGGACACATCGGACTATTTCCTCGCGTCGAAGAACCTGCCTTGGTGGGCGATCGGCGCGTCGCTGATTGCCGCGAACATCTCGGCCGAGCAGATCGTTGGCATGTCCGGGTCCGGTTATGCGATCGGCCTCGCAATCGCCTCCTATGAATGGATGGCGGCGCTCACGCTGCTGATCGTCGGCAAGTTCTTCCTGCCGATCTTTCTCCAGAATCATATCTACACGATGCCGCAGTTCCTCAGCCGCCGTTACGGCAAGGTGCTGCCCATCATCATGGCGATCTTCTGGCTCGCCCTTTACGTCTTCGTGAACCTGACCTCGATCATCTGGCTGGGCTCGATCGCGGTGAACAAGGTCGCCGGCATAGACCAGAATATTGCGCTGATTATCCTCGGCGCCTTCGCATTGCTCTACCAGATCCGCGGGGGTCTCAAGGCCGTAGCGCTGACCGATATCGTGCAGGTGACGTTGCTCGTCCTCGGCGGGCTCGTCGTCGCGTTCCTTACGCTATCTAAGATCGGCAACGGCGACCTTATGGCCGGCTGGCACCAGCTGGTCACGACCTCGCCCGATCACTTCCACATGATCCTCAAGAAGGGCGACCCGCACTATATTGACCTGCCTGGCCTCAGCGTCCTGATCGGCGGCATGTGGATCGCGAACGTCGCTTACTGGGGCTTCAACCAGTACATCATCCAGCGCGCACTCGCGGCGAAGAGCCTCGACGAAGCGCAGCGCGGCGTGATTTTCGCGGCCTTCCTGAAGCTGCTCATGCCGGTGATCATCGTGCTTCCCGGCATCGCAGCGGTGGTTCTCGCGCCGGGGCTGCCGAAACCGGACGAAGCTTATCCAACGATGATGCGGCTGCTGCCGCCCGGCCTGCTTGGGCTCGTCTTCGCGGCGCTGGTCGCGGCGATCATCGCGTCGACCGCGTCCAAGATTAATTCGATCGCGACCATCTTCACGCTGGACCTCTACGCCAAGTTCCGGCGTGAGCCGACAAAGGCCGAGGACGATTCAGAAGTCAGCGTCGGCGAGGAAAAGCACCTCGTCCTCGTCGGCCGAGTGACGGCGATCGTGGCAATCATCATCGCGATTATCGTTGCCAAGCCTTTGGTCGGAAGCAGCGAGCAGGCATTCCAGTATATCCAGGAGTTCAGCGGCTTCTTCACGCCAGGGATCACGGTTATCTTCTTACTCGGGCTGTTCTGGAAGCGCGCGACCGAAGCGGGCGCGATCGTCGCCGCGGTGACGTCGGTGCTTCTGTCGACGATCATGAAGTATACGCTGCCGACCGCGTCCTTCTCGCAAGGGGTGAACGACTATCTGACACCGTTCATCAACCGCATGGGCGTCGTGTTCCTGGTCTCGCTGGTGCTCGCGGTGGTCGTAAGCCTCGCAACACCGCAAAGGCCTGACGTCGACACCATCGACACGGGCAATGTCCGCTACAAGACCAGCGCCGGATTCAACGCGGGCGCGCTTGGCGTGATCTTGATCCTCATCGCCCTCTACGCGACCTGGTGGTGAGCTAGCGGCGATACTTGTGGTGCAGCCATTCGAACACGGGTAGCGCTTCGTGCTTCGAATAATCGAACCAGGTCGCGTTCTCCCAATCGGAACCATGCCCCCAGCGCGTGCCGCATTTGGTCGAGATCCAGTAGGGCTCCCAATAAACGACGCCGATCCCGCCCGCGTCGATCGTCAGCTGCGTCAGGTCGACCATGAAGCTGCGCTGCCCTTCGGGAGTAGCCGGATGGCCGGGGACGAGCGCTTCTTCGCCTAGCAAATTGTTCGCCGTGTCGGCGCCTTTCAGCGTGAACGGATAGCCGGTCTCCACGACGATCACGTCCTTGCCGTAGCGGCGCTTCGTCTCGGCGATGGTCTGCTTCAGCTGATCGAGCGAGTAGTCCGACCATTTCTTGTAATAGCTGATGCCGATCAGGTCGTAACCGGTGACGCCCGCCCTGGTCGCCGCATCGAACCAGGGCAGCACATTCTCCGGCTGAGCGATATGAAGCATGATCCGCGGCGCGATCGAGCCGGAGCGGCCTGCCTCCTGCACCGCCTGTATTCCCGCGTTCAGTAGCCGCGCGTTGCGATCCCAATTGATTGGCTGTCCGGGAATCTTGCCACCCAGCAATTCGGGGTTTGTCTCGTTCCCGACCTGGACCATCTCCGGCATCGCGTGGTCGGCGTCGAGCTTGCGGAGGGTTTCGAGCGTATAGTCGTGGATCGCTTTCGCCTGCTCGTCCGTCGACAACTTCGCCCAGGCCGCCGGCGCGATCTGCTTGCCGCCGTCGGCCCAGTCATCGGAATAATGAAAATCCAGCAGCGCCTGCAACCCGGCCGCATGCGCGCGTCGGATCGTTTTCAGGACGTCCGGGTACGTACTGTACTTGGTCCAGGTCGGATTCACCCACGTCCGCACGCGGACGATATTGCCTCCTTCGCGCTTGAGCAGTTTGAACGGGTCGATCCGCTTGCCGTGAAGACGGTAGGCCGCGCCGCAATCTTCCATCTCGTTCACGTAAGAGAGGTCGGCTCCGAGATAGAGGCCGCTTGCAGGCGGCTTCGCTGGCGGACCCGCTTGCGCCGGAACAGTCGTCGCCAGGAGGCTGAAGATGAGCAATTTCTTCATAGGGCCATGATCCTCATGCGCGCTCCGGTCAGGCCATCGCCGGCAACCGATATGTCGATCGGCCCGCGCCCGACGCGAACGATGGCCTGTGCAAGGCCGTTGAACGCATGACGCTCGCTTGCGACGTCAGCCTCCACACTGTTGGGGTTGCCGTTTCCGACGCCGATCACCTTGCCATTTGCGGCTCTGAATCGAAGTAAGTTGTCCGCGGTTGGAACCGGCCGTCCCCGCGCATCAACGACCGACGCGTTGGCGATGACGACTTCGCCTGCTTTGGCCAATCGGCGATCAAGGGAGAGGCGCACTGCATGGGCGCTTCCGCTGGTCTGGCGCACGTCGCGTGCGACAAGCTTGCCGCCATTGTAGCCGAGCGCTTCCAACTTCCCCGGTGCGTATGGCACGCGCCATTCGAGGTGGCGGTTGCGCGGCATCGCTTTCCGACCGACCGAGCGGCCATTCAGCTTGATCTCGACTTCTTCCGTATTGCCGTGCGCCCAGGCTTCGATCGGTTGACCCTCGCGTCCCGGCCAGTTCCAGTGCGGCAGCAAATGCACCAGCGGCTGATCCGGCCGCCACCACGCACGGTAGTAATAATAATCGTCCTTGGGAAAGCCGCAGGTATCTAGAATTCCAAACTGCGAGCTGATGCTCGGGAATTCGGCATATGGCGTTGGCTCGCCGCGATAGTCGAAGCCGGTCCAGACGAACCCACCCGCGATGTAAGGGCGGTCAGCGACGATCGTCCACCACTCCTCCGCCGTCGTGGCCCACCAGGGATGCTCCGTGTCGTACGCCCGAACGATGTGCCGCGCGGGGTCAGTCACATATTCGCCGCGCGTTGCGACCGTGCTTCCGGTCTCGGAACCGTAGACCGGCTGCTCGGGGTGCCGATGATGGTAGGCTTCGATCTGGTTGGTCCGGTAATTGAAGCCGAGCACGTCGACGACCCGGCCGACGCCATTGTCCCAACCCTGATCCATCGCGAAGGTCGTTGGTCGCGTCGGGTCCAGCTTCGTCGCGAACGCCTTCAGGTCGTCGTTGATGCGCGCGCCGCGCGCCGTTGCCTGGTGTGGCTCCTCATTGCCGAGCGACCAGGCGATGACGCACGGATGATTGCGATCGCGGCGGATCATCCGTTCGAGTTCGGACGTCGCCTCTTCGCTCGAGCTGTTGATGCGCTGCTCGCAGATCATCAGCATCCCAAGCTCGTCGCAGATATCAAGGAGAGCCGATGCCGGCGGATTGTGGGCGCTCCGCCACGCGTTCGAGCCCATCTCCTTCAGCTGCTTGACCCGCCAGCGATGAAGCGCGTCGGGAATGCCCGTGCCCACCCCGGCATGATCCTGGTGATTGCACGTGCCGAGGAGTTTCACCGGCTTGCCGTTGAGGAAGAATCCGCGTTCCGGATCGAAGCGGATGTCGCGGATGCCGAAGCGCGTGTCGGCATTGTCGATCACTCGCTTGTCTGGCGTGAAGATCTCCGCGCGTAGAACGTAGAGGTTCGGCTGCTCCGCCGACCACAATTGGGGCTGCGGATAGGTATATCGGTCCTCGAACGTCCGCTGCTCGCCCGCTTCGAGGCTAATCGCTTTCGGATCGTCGATGTCGATCGTCCGCCCGTCAGGGGCGATGAGCGTCAGCCGCAAGCGCGCGTCGACCGGCGCGTCGCCGCTGTTCACGACGTCGATCGCGGTGTGGACGACTCCTCCCGCCGGAGTGACAGACGTGCGCACCACCACACCGCCTTGCGGGATGTGCACCGGGTCAGCGCGGACAAGGTCGACATGGCGGTAAATGCCCGCGCCTTCGTAGAACCACCCCTCGCCAAGCGTCGCGTCGCACCGGACGGCGAGCACGTTTGGGCCGCCGTCATAATCGAGGAAGTCCGCGATTCGGACCAAGAAGGGCGCATAACCGCTATCGTTTCTCGCGACCTCGTAGCCGTTCACGAAGACACGCGCGTCACGGAACACGCCGTCAAACTCGAGCCAGATGCGGCGTCCACGGTCAGCAGCGCTGATCTCTAGCGGCGTCCGGTACCAGCCGATGCTATTCTCGGGGAACTCTCGTCCAATCGCCTTGAAGCCGTGCGATGCCACCGAGTCCGCGCGGTCCTTCGGCATCGGACCCTTCGGCCGCGCGAACGGCAGCGCCACGGCCCAATCGTGCGGAACGATAACGTCGGCCCAGCCGCTATCGTCGAACTTCGGCATTGCCGCATCAGCCGCCTGCCCGGCTTTGGCGAACGTGCGCTGGTCGCGGCCAAAACCAAAGTCCTTCTCGACATCCGCGGCGTGGCCAAGATGGAATTTCCAGCGATCGAGACGTTCGCGCCTGCGGCCACCCGTTGATGGAGCTTCGGCCGAGCCGGGCGCGGCAACCGTTGGAGCCGCAATCGCAAGCGCGCTCGCGCCGATCAGTTCGCGCCGCGTGAGTCCCTCGTCCATCCAATCAAAACTAGGGGCGTAACGAGCGCCCGCGCAAGCGGATGAATTTATCCGGCCGCGCTGCTTTCGCGGACCGTCAGTCTGACCGGCAGCGCACGGTCCCTGCTCGATCCGGTTTCGATCGACTCGATCAGGGCGTCGACCAGAGCTTCGGCAGCGTGTCGAGCATCCTGGGTGATCGTGGTCAGCGGTGGACTGGCAAGGCTCGCTGCCGGAATGTCGTCAAAACCGACGATCGCGACGTCATCGGGAATCGTCCGCCCGGCATGTTGCAGTGCGTGCATGGCCCCGATTGCTGCGACATCGCTGGCGGCGAAGATTGCGTCGAAAGGCACACCGCGCTCGATCAGCTGTTCTGCCGCAATGCGGCCTTCCGACTCATCAGGCGCCGCGTCAGCGCGTAGGCGCTCGTCCGGCGTCAGTCCTGCCGCGTGGAGCGCGCGGCAATAGCCGTTCCAGCGCTCGTGGACCTCGGGGAAGCCTGGGCCGGCGGTACCGATAAAGGCGATCTGACGACGCCCGTGCTGCAACAGGTGCGTCGTCGCATCGAAGCCGCCCTGCTCGTTGTTGGAGCAGACGGTAGTCCCCAACGATCCTTCCGCCGAGCCCCAGCGCACGAAATGCGCGCCGCTCGCCACGAGCCGCTCCAGCCGCGGCCGGTATTCCAGATAGTCACCATAGCCGAGCAGGATGATCCCGTCGGCCTTACGGCTATCCTCATAATCGACGTGCCAGTCCGATGAGAGCTGCTGGATTGAGATCAACAGGTCGTAGCCATGCTCGGCGCAACGGCGAACCATCGGCCCGACCAGCGAAAGATAGAAAGGATTCAACAGCGCGATTCCGGGCGCTTCCTCGAAGAACAAAAGCGCCAGCGTATTGGACTGTTGACGGCGTAGTCCGGACGCGTTCTTATCGACCTTGTAGTGGAGCTGTTCGGCGGCTTCGACGACGCGGCGGCGCGTCTCCTCACTTACTGACGGGCTGCCGGAGAGCGCGCGCGAAACGGTCGGCTGCGAAACCCCCGCCAGTGCGGCGATGTCGAACGAGGTCGGCCGCCTCTGCGTCATCAAAGTGAATTCTTAGCGCATTGAATACGTATGTATAGCTGTTGTGCCGGTTTTGCCGCCGGAAAGCTCTGATATCACTGTCACTTGGGAGAGGGGCCTTCGACCCCTTTGCATTATTGCGCCGGCCAGTCCGGCCCAAGGGGGACAGAAGCGATGATCAACAACATTACGCGCTGGCGTTTGGTGGCGGCGGTAAGCCCGCTGGCGATCGCCATTTCCGCGAGCCCGGCGTTCGCCCAGGACAACAGCCAGGCTGTGGTCACTGGCGCGGCTTCCGCCGAAGCAGCGGCACAACCGGCCGGCGATCAGGGCGCCAGCCCGACACCGACAGCCGATCAGGGCAACAGCATCGTGATCACCGGCTTCCGCGCCTCGCTGCAGAATGCCGTCAACAAGAAGAAGCAATCCGACCAGATCGTTGAGTCGGTCAGCGCCGAAGACATCGGCAAGCTCCCCGACGCCTCGATCGGCGAAGCGATCGCACGTCTCCCCGGTATTACGTCGCAGCGCCTTTCCGGCCGCGCTGACGTCATCTCGATCCGCGGCTTCGGCCCCGATTACTCGACCACTCTCCTCAACGGCCGCGAACAGACCTCGACCGGGGACAACCGTGCCGTCCAGTTCGACCAGTACCCCGCCGAAGTCATCAATCAGGTCAACGTCTACAAGACACCGATGGCGTCCGTCCTCGGGCAGGGCATTGCCGGCACCGTGGATCTCAGGACCATCCGCCCGCTTGAATTCGGCAAGCGCGTGATCTCGGTCGGCGGCCGTGTGGTCTATCCGGATCTCGGCAGGCTCAACTCGGACGTGAAGAAGTACGGCTATCGCGTGAACGGCGTTTATGTCGATCAGTTCGCCGACGGCCGCGCCGGTGTTGCGCTAGCCGCCAGCTGGGACGACGAGCCCTACGAAATCAAGGAATTCAACGCCTGGGGCTACGCCGGTGGCCCGGGCGGGACTCAGGTCGTCGGCGGCCTCAAGTCTTACTCACGTTCGACGGAACTCAAGCGGCTTGGCCTGACCGGCACGCTGGAATTCAAGCCGAGCGACTATTGGACGTCGACGATCGACGGCTTCTACTCGAACTTCAAGGACGACCAGGTTGCGCGCGGCATCGAGGTTCCGCTGCAATGGGGCGGCGGCGGCTCGGTTCCGCATGAGGTTTTGCAACCGGGCTTCACCGTCACGAACGGCCTCAT
>JAFBAM010000165.1 GCA_019247755.1 Sphingomonas sp. | reverse complement strand
CGAACAGGCTGCCCTTCTGGTCGAGTGAGTTGAACGCCCGCTCCAGCGAGAATTGCCAATTGTTGCTGCCGGTCTTCCAGCTGTACTCCCCACGGGCCACCGCCTCGTCGTAACGCGCGTCGCGGAAGAATCGGGTCCCGAGGGGCGCTGCGCCGCTGCTGTTGAAGGTCAGGATCTGCGTGACCGTATTGGGCGCGTGCTCATGGTGATAAAGACTGATCGCTTTCAATCGGCCAGGCCCCAGTGCGAATTCGTAGTCGCCACTAACGTCGGCGTTGAAGCCGGGCCTGGTCTGACGATTCACCCTGCTTCGCTGCTCGCCAGTCGCGAGCAACCGTGTGTCGCCGAGGAATTGAGGGCTCCAATAAGGATTGTAGCTCAACGACAGGTTGCCGAGCGATGAGCCAGGCCCGTCCAGGCCGAGCTTCGTCTTGAACACGAACTCGTGATATTCGGAGTGATAAACCTCGTCGCGCGTCTCGATGAGGTTGTGGTTGGCGTCGCTGATCGTCACCGGGCCACCGAGCCCGCCGCGGCCCGAGAGCGCAGCTGCTGACACGGTGTAATCGAGCGGGCCGCTGCGATCCGAATAGCTGACGGTCAGATTGTCGTACTGGGGCTTGGTGAAATGAGCGCGAAAACCGGGGTTCCAGCTGAATTGGCCGCTTCCCTTGGCCTGCGCTTTCAGGATGACGTTGGCGACCTGGCCTGCCAGACCTGGAATGCCGAGCGTTCCCGCTTCTACGATCTCGATCCGATCGACGCTCGCAGCTGAGGTGCGCTGGAGCTGATCGATAGCACCGCCTGACTTGTTGGCCACGCGCTGCCCGTTGATGAGCACATTTTCCGAAGCCTGACCGAGGCCGCGCTCGTTATCGGCGCTACGGATGGAGAAGCTGGGGACCTGAGCGAGCATGTCATAAGCGGTCTTGGGCGCGAAACGAGCGAAGTCAGCCGGCGTGTAGACGCGCTTGGCAGGCGCCGAAGCTGCGGGAGCAGCGGGATTTTGGGCCAAAGCCGGGGCGGCAAGCAGGGAAACACTTGCAAGCAACGATAACCGAACGACAGACAGGCCCACTAACCACTCCCCTGTTACGCGCACAAGCTCGTGCTACATTTGTAGCGTGCTACATTTGTAGCGCAGATGCAACCCCCAAATCGACGAACCGACAAACGGCGTCGACATCGCCGCTGCCCTACTGATGCTTGCCAGTCCTTGAATGCTTGCTAGGTCTTCATCAATGCCTGCCACCGTCGATGCCGTCGAACTCGCAAAAGCGCTGATCCGCTGTCCGAGCGTGACGCCGGCCAGCGGCCAAGTATTCGACGTGCTGGAGCAAGCGCTCACCCCGCTAGGATTTTCCGTCCACCGTTGGGTCATGGGCGACCCACCCGACGGTCCAACCGAGAACATGGTCGCGATCAGAGGCAACGGCGGGCCTCATTTCGGCTTTGCAGGCCATCTCGACGTCGTCCCGCCCGGCGACAATTGGAGCAATGACCCCTTCGCGGCCGAAGTGGTCGATGGCCTGCTCGTCGGCCGCGGCGCCAATGACATGAAGAGCGCAATCGCTGCTTTTGTTGCGGCGGTCTCACGGGTCGATACCGTCGACGGCACGCTCTCGCTCCTGATCACGGGAGATGAAGAGGGATACGCCACGTACGGCACGCCGCGGATCATTGACTGGCTAATCGAGAAGCAGATCCGGCCGGACATGATCCTCATCGGTGAGCCCACCTCGGTCGACCGCCTGGGTGATACGGTGAAGATCGGCCGGCGCGGCTCGGTCAACATGTGGATCGAGGCGCCGGGCGTACAAGGCCACGTCGCCTATCCGCACCGAGCGACCAACCCGATACCACCGCTTGCACGGGTGATCGCCGCGCTCGATGCAGTCCACCTCGACGACGGTACGGACCAGTTCCCGCCATCCAACCTCGAGTTCACGGCCATCTCGACCCCGACCGACGCCAGCAACGTCATTCCGGGCTCAGCGACTGCTCAGCTCAACATCCGGTTCAACAATCTCCAGCGCGGCGCCGCTCTCGTGGCGATGGTCGAGGAGATTGCCGGACGCGAGGCGCCTGGCTCAACCGTGCGCGCGCGGATTTCCGGCGAGGCTTTCCTCACCCCGCCCGGCCCTCTTTACGATGTGGTCGTTGCTGCGATCGAGGAAGAGACAGGCCAGAAGCCCGAGCTGTCTACCAGTGGCGGCACCTCAGACGGCCGCTTCCTGATCCAGCTCTGTCCAGTGGTCGATTTCGGCCTGCCCAACGCTACCATGCACAAGGTCGGCGAATGTGCCGCGGTGGACGATATCCATTCGCTTTCGAGGATTTACGAGCGGATCGTAAGAAAGGTGCTGGCCTAGGCGACCGACTTGGCGTCGCGGCCGCGGCCTGCGTTCGTCCAGGCTGTGAATTCGTCCTCGAACATTGGGTGCGCGAACACGAAGCCCTGGACGGTGTCGCAACCCATTGCCCGCAGAATGTCGGCCTGCGCGACGGTCTCAACCGCCTCGGCGACAATCTCACAGCCAACGCCCTTGATCAGCTGGATGACCGCCTGGACGATCACCCGCGCCTTCTCGCTGCTCTCGATGTCCGCAATCAGCGACGGGTCTAGCTTGACCCGGTCGAGCGGCATCGAACGCAGACGCGCCAGGTTCGAATAGCCGGTGCCGAAGTCGTCGATCGCAATTCGGGCGCCGTCATCGCGAAGTGCGGCAATCTCGTCGAGAACCGCCGCACCGACTTCCATTGCGGCGCTCTCGGTGAACTCGAGCTCAATCAGCGATAGCGGGACTCCAGCGTCGGCGAAGGCCGCGCGAAGTTTTGCGAAGAAATCGGGACGCTCGACCTGGCGCGGGCTGATGTTGAACGCCAGTCGCCCGTCAAAGCCGTCGCGATGCCAGGCTCCCAGTGTAGCCGCGACCTCGCTCACAACCCATTCGCCGATTTCCGAGATCAGGCCCGTCCGTTCGGCAACGGGAATGAAGGTCGCCGGAAGCCGCAACCCTTCACGCGGATGGTTCCAGCGGAGCAGCGCCTCAGCGCCGGCAATCTCGCCCGTCACCAGGCTCATCTGCGGCTGGAAGACGAGCACGAACTCGTCCTTCTGGACTGCCTCGGTGAGCGCCTTCTCGGTATCGATCTTCTGCTGATGCTCCGCCTGAAGCTCGGCATCGAACAGGCAATGTTGTCCGCCGCCGCTAGACTTGGCTCGATACATTGCGATGTCGGCGGCGCGCATCAGCGCCTCGATGCTGGTGCCATGGTCTGGCGAAATCGCGATGCCGATCGAAGCGCCGATATCGACGCTGTGAGACGACAGCTCGAACGGCTCCGAAATGGCGAGGACGATACGCCTTGCGAGGCGGCCGATTTCCTCGACCGACTCGACCTCGGGAAAGAAGATCGTGAATTCGTCGCCGGCAAGGCGGGCGAGCAGCGGGCGGTTGCGGGCGTTGCCCGCAAACTCGGAATTGACGACCACCCGAAGGCGGTTCGCGACCATGATGAGCAGCTGGTCGCCGCGCGCGTGGCCCAAGCTGTCATTGACCATCTTGAACCGGTCGAGGTCGACAAAGAGCATTGCCGATTTCGAATCCCTGTTCGTCTCACCCAGCAGCTTGTCGGCTTCCGAGCGGAAATGGAGGCGATTGGGAAGTGAGGTGACCGGATCATACATGCCGAGCGCATGGGCATTTTCGATCGAGGCGCGAACTTCGGCGAACAGGCTATCCACCGCAGCCGCGAGTTTCGGCATGTTGCGCTGGACGGATGCCGGCGCCGGTGAGACCAGGTCGCCGTCTTCGACCGCGAGCAGGCGGTCGCTGAGCGCGGCAAGCGCCCGGGCATTTTCGCTATTGGGACGCTCGGCGGCGACATAGCTGACCAACAGGCAGAAGACGCCCGCCACCAGGGCAGCGACGATCTTCTGATCGAGCTCCGTCAGGAACAGCAGCGCGACTAGCGAGAAGACGAAGGATGCGGCACCCGCTGTACACGACAGGAAGGCGTTGCTGATCTTCTGTGCCGTGCCTGCTGTCATTGCGATCGATGTGCCTCGCGGCGAAATATTTCCGCCTACGGGTACGCGTTAATGAATCTGGGTTAATAAAAGGTCATCGCGCGAAAATTTTGCGACGAAGGATGAGATAAAGGCTTCCGCCGCCTCCGTGACGACGGTGAGCGCCCCTTACGGCGGCGATGCTTTGGGCATGGCGCGAAGCCGCGAGCCAGTCGTGAACGGCCGCCCGAATGCGGCCCCGTTGGACAGGCGGATCACCCGGCCGATGATGGCCCGTGATCAGGAGCACGACCCGGTCCCCGCGCGCGATTGCCTGCTCCAGGCCGCGGTCGATCGCATTCCAGGCCGTGTCGAGGTTCATGCCGTGAAGGTCGAGCATGCGGTCGGGTTCGATCGCGCCGCTGCGCAGCTTCTTGTCCCAACTACCGTCGAGTGTCTTGTCGGCGATTGGCAGGGGTTTCGAGCGCGGCGCTGGCGGCGAACCTGTCGTTGTCGACCTTGGCCGAACTACGACTTGCTCAAGTTTCTCGGGAGCCTGTCGAGGTTCTACTTGGCGCGAGAGTGGCCTGATCGTGGACGCGACGCGCGCCCACAGCTCGGACTCTTCAGGGCTGAGTCGACGCACGCGCCGCCGTGCCCTTGGGGATCAGGATCAGCGCCTCACCATTGGCCGACATCCCGCCCGCAGTCGCCACCGCCTCGGGGCCGGCACCCCAGAAAGTATCGAACCTGTTGGGCCCCTTGATCGCGCCACCAGTGTCCTGTGCAACCCAAAGCCCGACGATCTCCGGCCGGTCGGCTTTCCGAATGTAAATGGGGGCGCCGAGGGGCACGTAGTTCGGATCGGCAGCGACGGTGCCGTGCGGTGTCACCGCGACGTTGAGCGCGCCCAACGGACCTGGCCCTGTCAACTCCTTGAAGAAAACGTAAGAAAGGTTTTCGCGCATCAGTTCGCGGCCCTGGTCGGGGTTGGCGCGGATCCAATCCTTGATCGACTGCATGTTGGCGCCGCCCGGCGGTAAGACGCCGCGGTCGCGAAGCAGCCGACCAATCGCGACATAGTCGCGACCGTTCTGCCCCGCGTATCCGACACGCATCACCGTGCCATCGTTGAAGTGAATTCGGCCCGAACCCTGAATTTCGAGGAAGAAGAGGTCGACGGGATCCTTGGCCCATGCGAGCTCGAGCCCCTTGCCATTGAGGGCACCATCCTCAATCCCGGCCCGGGTGAAATAGAGCACGCAAGTGCCGGTCGCGTCGATCCGACCACGACCGGTGGTGCCGTCGGCCTTGGTGCAACGGATGAGGTCGGGCGGCAGGCGGTAGAGTGGGACGTAGCCCGGCTGCGGCGTCCGTGAGCCCTCGATCTCGGGTTCGTAGTAGCCCGTCGCGAAGGCGCGGCCGCCGCCGACTTTCACCCAATCGAAGCCGTAATAGAAGAAGCCCGGCGCATAGCTCGCGTCCATTGTCGCCGCCTGGGCGCAGAGCGCTTGCCAATCCGCGTTCTGAGTCAGGCCGGAAGTATCCTTGCGCGACATCACCGCCGCGCAGCTGCCCCTAAACGCGGTCAGCGCCCTCGCCGCTTCATCCTGGCCAAGCACCTGTGGGGCTTCGATCCTGATCCCCGTCTCGACCGCGTTGCGACCAACCGGAATCGGCGGCGATGGTACAACAGGAACCGGTAGAACCGGCACCGGCTTTACCGGCGGCGGCGCGTTTTCAACGGGTAGAGCAGGTCTGGTGGCGCAGGCGGCGACGAGAGCGAAAGAGGCGAGCGCGATTGCCCGTGTGACGAGGTTCACTCTTCCTCGTCGGTCTCGATCAGCAGCCAGTTCGGGTCGCGCGAACCGGTGTCGCGACGGAAGGTCCAAAGGTCGCGAGTCTGGACGGCATCGCTGAGCGAGCCGGCGACGACCTGGCCTTCGGCATTGCGCGTAATCGCGGCGATATCGGCTTCGAAGCGTACGGTAAGGATCGCGACCCCGCGTTCCAGAGTCGCCTCGGAAATTACGGCCTGGTCGATGGTGACAAGGCGATTGTCGAGCGTCAGGCCATCCTTCTGACGTTGGCCAACCGCGCCCGCGAACGCCTCGTAGACGTGATCGTCGACGTGGCCCTTCAGTGCGTCGAGCTCGCCTTTCCAGAAAGACTCGAGGATCATCCGGTACGCGGACTTCGCGCCTTCGAGGAACCGCGCAACATCGAAGCTCGGGTCCGCCGCAAGGATTGCGCGGACTCCCGGCCCCGCAGTGGGGACGTAGGCGAGATCACCATTATCGACCGGCGCCGGCTGGCTGACGGCGGGCTGCGTAACCTGCGGCGCCGCGCGAGCATCGGAGTCGGCTGGCTTCAAGATCGGCTGCTGCTCATGCCCAGTGCGCTCACCGAGCACGCTGTAGAGGCGCAAACCGATGAACAGAGCGACCAGGGCGAGGATGACGATAACTGCCAACTTGAAGTCCTACACAGTGTCTGACGCCAACATAGTGCGCTTATGGTAAAGATTCCAACACCGACCAACGCACAGGGGTGGCATTGCGCCCCATAATCGGGACTGCTAGTCGCCCACACCTGAAACGCCGCATGAACGATGCGGCTCCAACTCATCACAAGAAATCGTAAGGACGGCGATAAATGGCGGACGAGCAACAGGGTGCTGGCGGCAATGGCGCGGATGACAACAGCCAGCCGCAGGTCTCGATCCTCGCGCAATATGTAAAAGATCTCTCGGTCGAGAACCCGAGCGCTCCGCAAGTGTATTCCTGGCAGGTCCAGCCGCAGCTCGACGTCCAGTTCAACCTCAACGTCGAAGGCGCCCAGGAAGGCGTTCACGAAGTGACGCTGAAGTTCGACATTTCCGCGCGTTCCGAAAACGGCACCCACTTCGTCATCGACCTTAGCTATGCGGGCCTGTTCGCGCTGCGGAACGTGCCGCAGGAAGCGCTTCCGCCCTTCCTGATGATCGAAGCTCCGCGCCTGCTCTTCCCTTATGCCCGCCAGGTGATCTCCGACGCGGTCTCCAGCACCGGCTTCCCGCCGCTGATGCTCGATCCGATCGACTTCGCGGCGGCTTATATGGCGCAGCTGGAAGCGGTTCAGGCGCAGGGCGGCAGCGGCGAGAACGAACCGGCGCCGACCGAAGCCTGACGCTTCCGCGGGGGAGGCACGGCTTGAACCTCGCAAGGACGTTGGGATCGGTCGGCGGCCTTACGCTGGCCAGCCGAATCCTCGCGCTCGTTCGCGACTCCCTGCAGGCGCGCTACGTCGGCGCGAACTTCGCGTCGGACGCTTTCCTCGTGGCCTTCCGATTACCGAACATGTTCCGCGCCTTCTTCGCGGAAGGCGCCTTTTCGTCGGCCTTCATTCCGATGTTCAACCGGAAGCTCGCCGAAGAAGGCGGCGGACGCGCCGCAGCCTTCGATTTCGCCGAACGCGCGCTGTCGGTGCTCTTCGCCTTCCTAGCGGTGATGACGATCGTCATGCTTGTCGCGGCGTGGCCGTTGACGACCCTTCTCTCCGGCGGATTTCACAAGCAGCATCCGACACATGAGCAGTTCGCTTTCGCGGTCCAGCTCAGCCGCCTCACCATCCCCTATCTGATGCTGATCTGCCTGGCGTCCCTGCTGGGCGGAATCCTCAATTCGCTGGACAAGTTCTGGGTCAACGCAGCGGCGCCAATCCTGCTCAACATTGCGATGGTGACCGCGCTCTTCGTCTTCCACGGCACGCCCTTTCAGTCGGCGCAGGCGCAGGCAATTTCGGTCCCGGTGGGTGGCCTGCTGCAGCTGGCTTGGCTCTATTTCGCCTGCCGCGCCGCCGGCGTCTCGTTGAAGCCTCGGCTGCCGCACGTCGACGAGGACGTAAAGCGGCTGATGAAGCTGATCCTTCCCGCTGCGATTGGCGCGGGTGCAGTTCAGCTGAACCTCGTCGTGTCCACCGCTTTGTCCGGATACCTCCTCGGCGAAGGCTCGATCTCTTACATCTACTATGCGGACCGCGTGAACCAGCTTCCTCTCGGGATGATCGGAATCGGTCTCGGCACCATATTACTTCCGACAATCTCCCGCCTGTTGACGGCTGGCGAAGATGCGAAGGCCATGGATACCCAGAACCGCGGGATGGAGCTTGCACTGTTCCTGACGCTTCCGGCCATGGTAGCGCTGATCGTTGCCGCAGAGCCGATCGTCAGGGGGCTGTTCCAATATGGCCACTTCGATGCGGCCGATACGGTCAAGTGCGCCTGGGCTCTCGCCGGCTTTTCGATCGGCCTACCCTCCTACGTTCTCGTGAAGGTGCTCACGCCGGGATATTACGCGCGCCACGATACCAGGACCCCAGTGCGCTATGCAGTGCAATCGGTCGGTGTGAACCTTGTCGGCAACCTGGTCCTGATCCCGGTCCTCAGCCGCTTCGGTTACGGGCATGTGGGGCCACCGCTTGCCACGGCCCTGTCTTCAACGGCGAATGTCTGGATGCTGTACGCGACGCTGTCGAAGCGCGGATATTTCGTCGCCGACGCCCAACTCAAACGGCGCATCCCGCGTCTCGCGCTTGCGGCCCTCCTAATGGGCGCGGCGATCTTCGGGATCGACCAGTTGCTCGATCCGTGGCTCAACGGACGCATCTGGGAGCGATATCTCGCGCTGACCGCGCTCGTCAGCGCGGGCGTCGCCGTCTATGGAGTGGCCTGTTTCCTGACGGGCGCATTCGTGCTCGATGATTTGAAGATGTTGATGAAACGGCGGACCCAAGGTTCATGAGCAAGATGCGCGTCGTCTCCGGAATCCAGCCGACGGGCGATCTCCACCTCGGCAACCTGCTCGGCGCGATCCTCCGCTGGGTGAGGATGCAGGATGAGGCCGAATGCCTCTACTTCCTCGCGGACCTTCACGCGCTGACGGTCGACGTCGATCCCTCCGAGCTGAGTTCAAACGTCCGGGAGATGGCCGCAGCGCTGATCGCCAGCGGGATCGACCCGGTAAAGTCGATCATTTTCCGGCAGAGCGCGCTTCCTGCCCATTCGGAGCTGGCGTGGATCCTTCAAGGGACCGCGAGGATGGGATGGCTGAACCGCATGACCCAGTGGAAGGACAAGGCCGGCAAGAACCAGGAAGGTTCTTCAGTCGGCCTGTTCACCTACCCCGTGCTGCAGGCCGC
>JAFBAM010000095.1 GCA_019247755.1 Sphingomonas sp. | reverse complement strand
ATCACCGAAGGCGGCTGGAAATCGACCTCGCTCAACGAACTGCTCAAGACGCTGTTAGGGCCGTTCATCGGCCGCATCAACATGTCCGGCCCCAATGTGCTGCTCGAGCCCGACCCGACTTTCGGCCTGAGCCTGGCGCTGCACGAGCTTGCCACCAATGCCAGCAAGCATGGCGCGCTCTCGGTCCCCGAGGGCCGCGTCGACATGTCCTGGCTGGTGACGCGCACCCAGCAGGGCCTCACGCTGGTGCTCGACTGGAAGGAGATCAACGGGCCCGCGCCCAAGAAGAACCGGCGGCCGGGCTTCGGCTCGCGGCTAATCAACATGGTGATCGAGCGCCAGCTCAACGGACAGGCGAAGCAGGCCTTCGAGCCTGGTGGGCTGGTGGCCGAGCTGACCGTCCCGCTCACGCACGAGCGCTGGCCGAGCGGCACGCGCATGCCAGCCGCCGATCGGCCCTAGACCTTGTCCCGTTCCTTCGGGAATCGGGACCCGGTCTAGGTTGTTGCATGGCGCATGTTCTTGTCGCCGAACCGGTATCCGCTTCGCCGGAACATGCTCTAGGAGCCCGTCCTCGTAAGCGGTGAGCAGGTTGGCTTTCGGCCAGTTTGGCTCACATGACAAGTGTGATGCATGATTCACCCTGTTGCATGTGCGAGTTTGAGCAGATTGTGGGCGGTGCAGAGCATTGCCCACTCGCCTCTGACCTTGTCGAGGCCGCGCAGCAGGAATTGTCGGAAGCCTCTGGCCTGCTTAATCTGACCAAAGACGGGCTCGACGATCTGTTTACGCAGCCGATAGCGGCTGCGCCGGCCACCCCGTTTGAGCTTGGTGGCCATGGCGGCAACACGCGAGCTGCGGCGCCATCGTTTGCCACCGCTGCTCGGATTGTCGTGCCGGGGTCGGCCGGTGGCGACGAAGGCATTGATCCGGCGGCGGGCCAGATGAGCCAGATTGGCTTCCGAGCAGAAACCTGCGTCCGCGGACACTTCTTCGGGATTGGCGCGAAGCACGGCACGTGCCGCGGTGAGCAGCGGCTTGAGACTGCGCGCATCGGCCGGGCTGGTCTGCAAGCGCTGGGCGATGATGATCTGATGCGCTGCATCGACCGCGATTTGAGCGTTGTAGCCGGCAATCACACCGGGCTTGACCGGCTGGATGCGGCTGTCCGGATCGGTGAAGTTGCGCTGCGCGCGATCTGGCGGTCCGCCATCGGGCCCGCGCGGCGGCGGGGTCGTCCTGCCGGTCATTCCCGAGGAGGGGCCAGGTCCATCGTCGTCAGGATCGGGCGGCGGCGCCTTGGCTTCGGCTTCCAAGGTCGCCTTGGCGGCGCGGATGCGTTCTAGACGGGCCATCTTGTTGGCCACCCATTCGGGCATCTCGTCGCCGCGCCGCTCGGCACCATGCTCGCGGTCTTCCGCTGCATCAGTTGCCTCGGCCCGGGCAAACCACGCAGCCACTTCGGCCGCGAGCTTCTTCTCGGCCTCGCGCATGCGCCCATACGACATCGCTTTGTGCACGCTGGCGTTGGCACGAACCTTGGTGCCGTCGAGCGACACGTGGCCGAGCTTCACCAGTCCCATCGCCCGACACAGCTTGAGCACCTGCACGAACAAGTCCCCCAAAGCCTTCAGGTGCCGGCGCCGGAACGTGGCAATCGTGCGGAAGTCGGGCCGGTTCATCGCCGTGACCGCCATGAAGTCGACCCGCTCTTCGCAGGCCTGCGCGATCTTGCGCGAGGAATAGACGCCACGGCTGTACGCATACAGCAGCAGCGCCACCATCATGCTCGGATGGTAGGGCGGATAGCCGCGCTCTTCCCTGTAGACCGAAAAGATCGCGCCCAAATCAAGGTCTTCCCGCACCGTCTCACGCACGAAATGTGCCACGTGACCGGCCGGAACCAGCTCATGAACCGACGGCGGCAAAAGCCACCGCTGCTCAATGTCCCAGGGACGAAAGGTCTTGCTCATGAATGCAGTGAATCTGACTCGCACTTCATCGTCGAGCAAATCCGCATTACAAGGACAGGCTCCTAGCCCGGGAGGTCCAATCCATGCCGACTCGACGCAGCTTCGTCACGGGTGCCCTGGGCGCCGGCGCAGTGCTGGCGGCGCAAGGCTCACAGAAGGCGGCCGCGCAGGCCGATCGACGCATGATCGTGGACGCACAGGTGCATCTGTGGAAGGCGGAAACGCCGGACTGGAGGTGGGTGCCGGGCCGGCAGCCGCAGCTGCCGGAGCCCTTCACCATCGAGCGGCTGGTGCCGATGATGGACGAAGCCGGCGTCGATCGCGCGGTGATCGTGCCGCCGTCCTGGCCCGGCGACCGCAACGACTATGCGATCGAGGCGGTGAAGCGCTACCCCAACCGTTTCCGCATCATGGGCCGCATCCCGTTGCAGGACCCGAAATCGGCCGATCTCCTGCCGAAATGGAAGGAGCAGCCGGGCATGGTCGACGTGCGGCTGACCTTCAACAACGCCGAGAG
>JAFBAM010000021.1 GCA_019247755.1 Sphingomonas sp. | reverse complement strand
AACGTTCGAGGGAATTTCTACTGACGTCTTTCAAGCTGATGGTCGGTGCCGCTGTCCTGCTGGCCACACCCGCGACTGCTCAAATGAATATGCCCGGCATGACCATGCCGATGCCTGCAAAGTCGACGCCGAAGAAACCGGCGGCGAAGAAAGTTGCGAAGAAGAGGACGGAGACGAAGTCGCCGACGGTGCGGGTGGATTCAGCTCCTGTGGAGCAAACTGCCCCGGCCATGCCGGCGCCCTTGGCAGCGCCTGCGCAGCCACAGGCCAGCCAGCAGTCGATGAGCGGCATGGACATGCCCATGGCCGAACATGCCGGCCACCAAATGGCAATGACGGGCGCCCTTGGCTCCTATCCGATGGAGCGCGAAAGTTCCGGGACGGCGTGGCGGCCGGATTTATCGGAGCGCATGGGCCTGCACGTGGTGAGCGGGGACTGGACGCTGATGGCGCATGGCGTCCTCAACCTCGTCTATGACCGTCAGTCGGGCCCGCGCGGTGACGACAAGGCGTTCGCGTCGGGAATGCTGATGGGCATGGCGCGCCGGCCGATCGGGAACGGGACGCTGCAGCTCAAAGCGATGGTCAGCCCGGACCCGATCATGGGAGCGCGCGGCTACCCGCTCCTGCTGGCTAGTGGCGAGACGGCGAACGGCGTCGACCGGCTCATTGATCGACAGCACCCGCACGACTTCTTCATGGAATTGTCGGCGTCGATTTCGCAGAACATTGGGCCGAAGAGCAGCGTCTTTCTATATGCCGGCCTCCCCGGAGAGCCGGCGTTCGGACCTCCCGCCTTCATGCACCGCGAGGCGATCCTGGACTCGCCCGAAGCACCGATCAGTCACCACTGGCTGGATTCCACTCACATCAGCTACGGTGTCGTGACCGCCGGGATAGTAATGGATCGGGTGAAGCTGGAGTTCAGCCGGTTCAATGGGAGCGAGCCTGACCAGCACCGCTGGGACATCGAGACGGGACCGCTCGACTCAACCGCGGTGCGGCTTTCCTGGAATCCGACCAACGACCTCTCGCTGCAGGGCAGCTGGGGTCATTTCAAAGATCCTGAGCAGCTCGAACCTGGCGTGAACCAAAAGAGATGGTCGGCAAGCCTGCTTTATGCCCGCGAGGTCTCACCGGGTTGGAAATTGGCCGGTACGCTCGCTTGGGGGCGGAAGACGGCCCACGGCCATAACGACGACGCCTTCGTCGCCGAGGCTTCGCTGAAGCATGCTGGCTGGACGCTGTTCGGCCGCGGCGAGATGACCGAGAACCGTGAGCTCACCGACATTGAGGACGGCCCGGCCTATCGCGTCGGCAAGGTTTCGCTGGGTGCGGTCCGCGATTTCCGCATCGCCGATCATCTCTCGTTGGGCGCCGGCGGTCTGTTCGCCGTAAACTTCGTTCCCGATTCACTCGCGCCGGCCTACCGCAGTCATAATCCGGCCGGCGCGATGGGGTTCGTCAGGCTGAAGCTCGACTGATTGACTAGCGGTCGATCAGCCCACATATGGCGCCCTCGCTTCAGCGCTGGCCCCTTCGTCTAGCGGTCTAGGACGTCGCCCTCTCACGGCGAAAACACGGGTTCGAGTCCCGTAGGGGTCACCAGAAATGCGCCCGCTCAGTCGTTTTTGCGCTTGGCTGGGTGCGTAACCCGGTCCGGTTTGCGCCCGGCCAGCGCCTCGACGATTTTCTTGACCTCCGACACGCGGTCCATCGGCGCAATGAACACCGCGTCGCGGACGGCGACGACCGCGATCCGCTCGAGGCCGAGGGTGGCAATCAAAGCCGCGCCGTCGTTGCGGAGAAACGAACCGCTAGTGTCAAGCGCAAGCACCTCACCGTGGATCACGTTGCCGTCAGCATCGCTCGGGCCGAGCTTCCACACTGCGTCCCACGAGCCCACGTCAGACCATGACATGTCGACCGGCACCACCACGCCGCGCGCCGTCTTCTCCATGATGCCGATGTCGATCGGAATATTCTCCGCGCGGTTGAAGGCGTTCGCGGCCGGCCGGACAAACAAGTCGTCGGTCGTCGCCTTCTCAACGGCCTCCGATATCGTCTCGAGGCTCGCGGGAAGGAACTGCCGCATCTCCTCCAGGATGGTGCTCGCCTTCGCGAGGAAGATTCCGCAGTTCCACGAGAAGCGCCCGCTCGCGACATATTCAGCCGCCGTTACCGCGTCGGGTTTCTCGACGAAGCGAGCAATGGGGTAGGCGCCGTCCGGCGATGGGGCCGATGTATCCGCTTCGATATAGCCATATTGCGTGCTCGCCTCGGTCGGCTTCGCACCGAATGTGACGATCGCGCCGTTCTCGGCATGCGCCGCCCCGATCTCGAGCGCCCTAAGGAAGGCATCCTGGTCGGCGATCACGTGGTCCGATGGCATCAACAGCAGCAGTTCGTCGCGGCCTTGCTTCGTCACCCAGGCCGCGGCGAGCGCCGCCGCCGCCGCCGTGTTCCGACCTGCGGGCTCGAGCAGGATTGCTTCGACCGGCGCATCGATCGCTTCGAGTTGCTGCTTGATGAAGTGCCGTTGATCTTCACCGCTAACGATGATCGTGGGCGAAAATCTTCCGCCGGCAACGCGGCGCGCCGTCTGCTGAAGCAGCGATTGGCCGCCAGCGATCGGCAGCAGCTGTTTTGGGTACGTCTGCCGCGACAACGGCCAAAGCCGCGTTCCAGCGCCGCCGCACAAGATCACCGGACAGATGATAGCTCGCCTCCCCAAAAGCTCTTGCAAACAGCCCCTGATTGCCGCCAAATCCTGCGCGACCTGTCGCGCCGAATCCAGCGCCAATCGCCGTTTAATTATCGTTTACTTCGGCAAGCGCCCACGACGAACGGTTTATCCACAGTTTTTCTAGGTAATTTCCGCCGCCGAGCGAGGCATTTCTGTCGGCCTATCGTAAATAATAATTAACTATCTCGCGCGATCCTCCGGGGCTGTGCAAGAAGGCGAAAGTACCCTGGGGGGTGGCGGAGATTGTTGTTCGATAATTCGCTGCGTTTAGCAGCCTTCCATTCCGCAAGGCGCTCAAAGCGTCTTGTCGCGGGCGCCATGGGCGTTGCCGCGGCCCTTGTCGCGACTCCGGCTTACTCACAGGTCATGGACATCGCCCCAGATGGTACCGTCTCGGTAAGGCAGGGGGCGGGCGAAGCAAATTGGCAGGTCGTGACCAGCCCCGCCTCTAACGAGATGATTGACCAGAACGGCCAGATCGTGGTCCCCGCCTGGGCCTATACCGACGTCGGGCCGGCGCCAGTTCCCCCACAATATGCCATTGCACTCAAGCAGGCCGCCGCCGCCGCCAACGTCAGTCCGTCGCTGCTTGCCGCACTCGTCTGGCAGGAAAGTCGCTGGAACGCACAGGCACTATCCCCGAAGGGCGCCATGGGCCTTGCACAGCTCATGCCCGCCACTGCCCGCGATCTCGGCGTCAACCCCGCCGACCCGATCTCCAACCTCAACGGTGGGGCTCGTTATCTTCGCCAACTCCTTGATTTGTTTGACGGAAACGTGGAAAAGGCACTCGCCGCCTACAATGCCGGCCCCGGCCGCGTCCGAAGCGCCGGCGGTATTCCGGCAATCGCGGAAACCCAGGCTTACGTAAGCTCGATCGTGCGTCGAATCGCCTCGAGCTCCACGGGAGGAACTCAATGACAACCACTCGCGGCATCGCCGCTCTTGCACTGACCGCGTTTAGCAGCCCGGCCTTGGCTGCGGGCCCGGATCCCCAAGGTTCCGGGCCGATCGTCAACGCCTTGGCCTGGATGCAGGGGACGCTGCTCGGCAATGTCGCAACCGCGGTGGCGGTGATGGCCGTCGCGGCGGTTGGCTTCATGATGCTGACCGGCCGGATGAACTGGCGCTTCGGCGCGACCGTGATCATCGGCTGCTTCATCCTGTTCGGCGCCGGCACGATCGTTGCCGGAATTCAGTCGGCGGCGGGATAAGCAATGCCGCTGCAACGGTCGCCCGTGTTCCGCGCCCTGACCCGGCCGCAGATGTTTGCGGGCGTCACCTACTCCTACTTCATCATCAACGCCGCAGTGACGACCGAGGCGTTCCTGATCACGCGCAGCTTCCTCGCGCTTCCCGTAGCGCTGGCCGTGCACGTGATCGGCTACTTCGCCTGCCTCCGCGAGCCGCGGATCTTCGACCTCTGGATCACCAAGGTCAGCCGCTGCGCCCGCGTCAAGAATTGGAAGCACTGGGGCTGCAACAGCTACGCCCCTTGACCCCATTAGGATGACTTCGAACATGACAAAGTGGTTCGGACCGGCAGCATGGAACAAGAAGGAAGCCCGCGGCGGCGACCGTCTTCCCTATGCCTGCCACATCGACGCCTCGACCCTTCGTCTCCGCGACGGGTCGCTGATGCGCTCCATGCGGCTCGCGGGCTTCCCGTTCGAGACCGAGGACGATGAAGTCCTCAACCACCTGCTCGCGGTCCGCGACGTCGTCCTTCGCAGTGCACTCAACTCGAAGGCGGTGCTTTATCATCATCTGATCCGCCGCCGCGTCGAGGTCGACCTTCACGCCCACAACCCCGACCCATTCTCTGCCGACCTCGATCGCCGTTGGACCGCCCAGCTCAACCAGGGCCGGATGTTTCTCAACGAGCAGTTCCTGACGATCGTCATCCGGCCGCCGCGCGGCAAGGCGGGCCTGCCCGAGCGCCTCAGCCGACTGGGCTCGAAGCCGACGGTCGAGTTGACCGGCGCAGAAGCGCTGGAACTCGACGCTGCCACCGCCGCCCTCAGTGCCGCTCTCCAGTCCTACGGGGTGCGCGTGCTGGGGACTTACGAGAACGAGACCGGCATCTATTCGGAGCCGCTCGAGCTGCTGTCCGCGCTCTACAATGGCGAGATGCGGCCGGTCCTGATGCCGCCGCCCGACAAGGACCTCGGACAGCACATTCCCTATTCGCGGGTCAGCTTCGGGCTCGATGCGGTCGAGGTGCGCGGCCCCGCGACCCGCGGCTTCGCCAGCATCCTCGGCATCAAGGAATATCCGGATGCCAGCCGCGCGGGCCTTCTCGATTCCCTCCTCCGCGTTCCCCATGAGCTGGTCGTCACGGAGAGCTTCGCTCCGATCGAGCGCCAGACGGCGCGCGAGCGGATCGACCTTTCGCTTCGCCGCCTGCGCAGCGCCGATGAAGGTGCCGCCACCGAGCGGGCCGAGATGCTTGCCGCGCGTGATGCGGTCGGCGCAGGTCAGCTGACCTTCGGCGACCACCATCTAAGCCTTCTGGTCCGCAGCGGCTCGCTCGAGACCCTCGAAAACGCGACGGCCGACGCTGCCGCTGCCCTCGCCGACATCGGCGCGGTGGCGGTTCGCGAAGACGTGAACCTGGAGCCGGCCTTCTGGGGCCAGTTCCCGGGAAATGAGCAATATGTCGTTCGCCGGGCCCTGATCTCCAGCTCGAATGCGGCCGGCTTCATCTCGCTTCACGGCTTCCCGATGGGCCGCGCTCGCGGAAATCATTGGGGCGAGGCCGTTACCGTCTTCGAAACGACGAGCGCCACGCCTTACTTCTTCAATTTCCACGAGGGCGACCTCGGCAATTTCACGATCATCGGCCCCTCGGGCTCGGGCAAGACCGTGGTGCTGAACTTCCTCGCCGCGCAGGCGCAGAAATTCTCGCCGCGCACGATCATGTTCGACAAGGATCGCGGCTCGGAAATCTTTGTCCGCGCGCTCGGCGGCCGCTATGAGCGAGTCACGCGCGGCACGCCGACCGGCTTCAACCCGCTTCGCCTGCCGGACACAGCGGTCAACCGCGCCTTCCTGCGCGACTGGCTGTCAGTCCTCCTCGAAGCCAAGGGGCCCGAGGAAGAAACCACCATCGCCAAGGCGATCGACGAAATCTTCGCACACGGTCCGGGGCTTCGCCGCCTTCGCTTCCTACGCGATCTTTTGGGCGGCGGCCGCCGTCCGCAGCCGGGCGACCTTTCGTCGCGGCTCGATCCGTGGATCCTAGAAGGCGAGCACGCCTGGCTGTTCGACAACAAGGACGATGAGCTCGATTTCGACAATCGCGTCCTCGGTTTCGACATGACCGAGCTCCTAGAGGACCGCCGTCTACGCACGCCGGTGCTGCTCTACCTCTTCCATCGGATCGAGGACCGCCTAGACGGTTCGCCGACGATGATCCTGATCGACGAGGCGTGGAAGGCGCTCGACGATCCGATGTTCGCAGCCCGCATCCGCAACTGGATGAAGACGCTTCGTAAGCGCAACGCGATGATCGGCTTTGCTACCCAGTCGGCCGCGGACGCGCTCGACAGCTCGATTGCCTCGGCGATCGTCGAGCAGACCGCGACCGCGATCTTCATGCCCAACACCAAGGCGCGTGAAGAACATTACTGCCAGGGCTTTGGCCTCAGCGGGCAGGAGCTGGAGTTCATCCGCAGCCTGCCGGTGCATAGCCACTGCTTCCTCGTCCGTCAGGCCAACCGTTCCGTTGTCGTCAGGCTCGACCTCGGCGGGATGCCCGACATGCTGACCGTGCTTTCGGGCCGCGAAGCGATCGTCCGCCGCCTCGACGAGATCCGCGCCGCGGTCGGCGACGAACCGGCGCAATGGTACCCGATGCTGACCCGCACCCAGTGGCCGGGCACCGCGTCGAGTGACGACTTCTGGCTGGAAGCGGCTGAATGAACCAGTGCCAACCCTTTGGCGCTGAAGGCCCGGCAGGCGTCGCCGACGC
>JAFBAM010000061.1 GCA_019247755.1 Sphingomonas sp. | reverse complement strand
AACGGCACGTCCCTCTTTTCAACCGTCGGTCTCTCCGGCCTCGCCAGCTCTCGCAGTGACTCACCGATCGCAGCTGCGCGGGAATTCCCAGCTTCAGATCTCGGCTCGACCTCGACATGCGGCTCGGGCGCTGGCGGCACGCCACCGACCGGCGCCACGACCGGCATCCAGCGCGGCGGGGCCACCGTAAACCCCCAGGCACGCGCCTCGGATCCGACATTGAAGCCGATGGTACGGTCGTAGGCCCGCCGCCGCTCAGCGTTGCGCAGCGTTTCGTAGGCGACTGAGATCTGCGGCGCCTCGGCCATTAGATGCGCGCCGAACAGGCTCATCTTACGCGCGAATGCCTGGCTGATTTCCTCGATGCTGGCCGCCGGCCCCACCCCAAGCAATTCGTAGTGGTTCGGCCGCGAGCGTACCGCGCTGTCCATGATCGATCCTCCCCCGCGAGGGTCTTCGTGTGTGAGTCTTAAGTATCGGAAGCTTCACCGCTTTTGGCGTGGAATCCAGCTCGGCCCGGCGCGGCCGCGAGGCCGTTCACGGCTAACGCGGCTTTGAGTTACTTCGCGGTGAATCGATTCAGACCTGGCGGGCGAATTGGATCATCATGGCCACGCCCAGCAGAACCGGAAGCGCGGCAAACAAGAACAGCGGGAACCCAGGCACGCCCAGGAACCTTGGACCGATGAAAAAGAAGGCAGCGAAAAGCGACGAAATCACGGCCCACTGAACAAACATCCCGCGCGCTACGTCACCAGAAGTTGCGGTTATCGGGGGCAGCTTGGCCGCGGCGTCGCCGCCTGTGCGCCGTACCGCATCTGCCAGCTTCGACCAGGTCCTCGCGTTGATTTTCAACGATCCGTTCGACGGCTCCCCGAACTGCAGCCGAACCATCGGCAGGAAGAATGTCGTTGTCTCCTCGACCTTCAATTCTCCCCACGGAATCAGCAGCGGCTTCAGGAATGGCGCGAAGAAGCGCGAGATCCCCAAGCCGAAGCCCGACCGATAAGCCTTTAGCCTGAGCGCATTGTTGAAGCCGACCCACCCGACCGATCCCGACTGCCCCCGAAGCGTCATGAGCGGCTCTTCGCTTCCGTCATCGGGATACCATTGCTGCAGGCTAAACCAGCCCGACATCATCCCGAGCAGCGTCGAAACGAGCAGCCACATGCCGACGAACAGCAATGGGAAGATGAAGGGAAACCAGCGCAGGAACTGTTCGCTCGTCACGCGGTGATGGTATCAAACCCGGCATCCGTCGCAATCATTCAACCGATCGACGGCACAAGCTTCATTCCTTGGCCGCCACGCCCATCCCCTCCCGGTCGAATGTCTCGGCGGCAGACGTGCCCCATTGGTCCCTGGAGCGATCCTCGCTCATGGGCAGGCCGCTGTCATCGACGGTCAATTGCTCGCGGTGGCCCGCGCCCTGGCTGAAATCGAGGACAGATACATGCTTGCATCGTCCGCGCATGAAGACCGCCTGGTTCGAATTCGGGATCTTGAATCCGGCAAGGTTCGCGTGGCGCTCCATGAGTAGCCGCCACGCTTCGTTCTGCTCCTGGCTATCCGTCACTTCTTTGACGCGCAGCCCCGCATATACCGCTTTCAGCTGCTCCATCTCGGTCGGCTCCGGCGCCACCGCGATCGAAATGCGATCATCGTGCTGAAGGTTGGCGTACTTCTGGCTCCCGCGGAAGATCAGGAAATAAATGTCGAAGCCTCGGTTGGCGTAACCGACAATGGTGGTTTGCGGCCAGCCGTCGGGCCGAACCGTCGAGATCGCCATGATCCGGTTTGCATTCAGGATCGTGATCGCCGGATGTTCCAAGCTGAATCCCCTTGCCTCACGTCATTCGGCTGGCTGCATCACGAGACGGCCCGGTATGCGCGAATTCGCTTCGCCGCTTTGACCGATGTCAACGGCTGTTCGATGGTGCTAAATCCATGCCGTGGCTCGCGAATCCCTTCGATGCGACGTGTGCGCGGTCGGCAAACGGGCGGCCTGCGCTGCGCTCGATTATGATGAGCGCCGTGAGCTTGCGAAGCTCGGCCGTCACCGTGAGCTGAAGCGCGGCGAAACCCTGTTCAGCGCGGGCGACGAGAATGCGCTCTGCGCGACTCTCATCAGCGGCGCGCTCAAAGTGTGTTCGTTCGATCGCGACGGCACCGAGCATATCGTCGCATTGATCCACCCTGCGGGCTTCGTCGGTGAGCTGTTCGCCCCGAGCGCGCATTACGACATCATCGCGCTCAGCGACTGCGAGCTCTGTGTCTTTCCGCGCGCCCAGTATGAGCAAGCGCTGCAGCGTTTCCCGGTACTCGGGCGCGCGCTCCTGCACCGCACCGGGGAGGCGCTCACCGAGAGCCGCGAGCTTCTCGCCGCGGTCG
>JAFBAM010000159.1 GCA_019247755.1 Sphingomonas sp. | reverse complement strand
GCACCGAACCTTCCTGGTCCCCGGCGATCATGTCGTGGGGGTAGTCGAAATAGGAAAAATGTTGCTCGAGTAGCGAAGGCTCGGAGTCGGCCGTAACACACAGGTCCGGCGCCAGGCCTGCCGACAATAATGTAGCGCGCGCTTTGCGTTTTTGGCCCAGGACATCCTCAGCTTGAGCAACATTCAGCTTCCAGGCCTGTCGGTCGCGGCCTGCGAGATTTGCTGGAGCGTTTGCGTCTAGTTCCAGCATTAGCTGCAACGCGCTAGGGGGCCAGTCGCCTTTGTATTTATTCATATATTCGATGAAGAATGTCCGCGCGACCGCGAACGGAGCACGCAGAAGTTGCTCCTTCGCTAGAGCCATAATGGCCACCGTTTGCGATGGATCGGCCGCGATCTGGGCGGCGGCCTCGCGGTAGCGGCTTCGCGTTTCGATTGTTGTTGCAATCCAGTCGGGCGCTCCAACTCGGCGCATTCCAGCCGCGATCTGCTTTTCTAAGTCCGTCAACTGCCCCGGAAGAACTGCGTCGCCGGCAGCCGCGCGCTTCTCCAACATCGTCAGCGTTTGCCAGCGAGGGCCGATGAGAAGCGGGCTGTCAGTCCCGAACCTCGCGGCAAGCTTGTCAATCCTGTCGGCAATGGCGTTGAGGTGACTGTCATCATCTTCATTTGTCGCGGAGCCCGGGTAGATACCGATCGCCGCGAACCAGATGCCAAGCGGATCGTCGAGGACCGGCGCTCCGAGATAATGCGGATTGACGACGGTTCGGCACGACGCGGTAAAGACTGTTCCGACAGCTGCCGATTCCTTTGCTTCCTGGATCAGAGCGATGCCTTCAAGCGCGTCGCGGAATGGGGCGACTACTTCGATGCGGCTGGCGACAATCGGTACAAGGTCATGCGTCAAATAGGGGCCGGTCACGTACGCGAAGGTCACGTAGTCAGAGGGTCTGACCCCACGGTCGCCGCAGGTTGGCATCTGAGAGCTCAATTCCGGCGTCGCGTGGACTGAGAGGCCGTTGGCCGCGGTGAGCATCGCCCGCTCCTTGGCGACGTCATGATCTGCAGCGGCCAGACCGGCCCGCAATGCCATCACGTGGAGCGGCGCGAGGTCTTGCAACCGGCTGTTGATCGACTCCTGCCAAGCCTCATCAGCAAGCCTCCAAGCATTGTGCCGATCGCCGAGGAGCGAGTTGGATACCGCCAGTAAATATTTCGCATGCCACCGCTCAATCGTTGGAGGGCCCTTGGCGATGGCGGCCACCTGGTCACGTGCGGCCGCAGGGTCTTGCGGAAGGAGCTGCTCAGCTATCCCGATTGCTGCGCGGCGGCGATCCTCGTCGCTCTGGGCCGCTGTGGCGGCTTCGCGGTACGCCGCGAGTGCAGCGGCCGAACTTCCCCGTAGCGCCAACGACCTTGCATGATCGAGGGCAGTTGCAGCGCGAAAGCCCTGCGGCAGTTCGGTTAGAGGTGCGCGGTCAAGATAGATAACAGCCGCCGCCGCATTGTGCGCGCCGAGATACAGCCGTCCAAGCAATGCATTGACGAGCGGATCTGGGCGCGGCTTTCCGTCCACAGGGGTTCGCTGCGCCATGACCCTGTCGACGACTGCGGCCGCATCATTGAAATGCGAGCCGGCGAGTGCCTGTTCGTAAAGTACAAGGTCAGGCGGCGACGTCTCGGCTGTCAGGAATATCGCGCAGACGACCAGAGCAAATCGACGCATACCTCTCCCCCTTTCGAGCTAGTCTAGCCATGCCTCTTCGTGGTGCAACGGCAACGGCGCAGGCAGCCTATCGGTCGTCGATCAGGCTCATGCAGGTGCCTCCGGCTTCGGCCTTCTGAAGCTCGGAGACGTCGACTTCGATGACGTTGAACCCGCGGCCGCGGAGTAATTCTGCGGTGCGAGGGCTGCCGGCGGCGATGATGAGGTGGTCGCCGGCACGCACGCAATTTGCTGCTGCGGGTTCGATCGCCGCAACGGGCTCGACGCCGGAGAATTGGGCGGGATCGACGGCGGCAGAATTGTAAAGGAGCACGCCGTTTCCAGCGAAGGTTGCGCCGGTCTTCAGGTGCAGGCAGTCGCGGAGCTCCGTCTTCACGACCTCGAAGCCTAGTGGCCCGACCAGTTCGGCCAGCGCGCCGATGCCCTGGGCGTCCGTCCGGGTCGAGAGACCGACATGAAGCCGCTTGCCGATCCGCAGCACGTCGCCGCCGTCGACGTGGCCGCGGGTGATGCGGTGCAGCTCGAAATCGCCGGCGAGGCCCTCAGCCGTCGACTCCACTTCGCCGATCCGGGACGGGGCCCCGGGCCGGGTAATGATCGCGTGGCCGTCGAGCAGCAGTGCCGTGTCCTCGACGAAGACCGCATCGGGATCGTCGGCGAGTTCGGGCAGGCGGATGACTTCGAACCCGGCCAGCCTCAGGGCCGCCTCATAATTAGCGTGCTGCTCAGCGGCTCTGGCGGCGTCGATCGGCGTCCGGTCAAGGTGGGTCAGCTGGCATTCGGCAAGCCGAGGGCTGACCGCGCGGGTGTAGGCTCGCGGCATCAGGGCGCGCGGACGATCTGTCCGCCCTTCATCACGAAGCGCACATGCTCGGCCGCGGAGACGTCACGGGTCGGATCGCCGTCAACCGCCACCAGATCAGCTAGCAGGCCCGGCTTCACTGCGCCGCGGTCGCTGAGGTGCAGGATCCGCGCATTGCCCGACGTTGTCGCGATCATCACCTGCGCGGCGGGCATGCCGGCATGCTGCATCGCCTCCATCTCGAGCCAGTTCTTGCCGTGGGTGAAGACGCCGACATCGCCACCCATGCAGATCGGGACGCCGGCCTTTATCGCCAGCTGGAAGGAGCGGCGGTTCTCCTGGACGCTCTCCGGTGCGGGCTCCTGGCCGTTCCAATGTTCAAAGTAGCGGGCATAGGCCTCGGACGCGCCGAGCGTCGGGCAGAGCGCGATGCCCTTCGCCGCCATCGCCTTGAACACCGCCTCTGTGCCGCCATAGCCATGCTCGATCGTGTCGGTGCCGGCGATGACGGCGCGCATCATGCCCTCTGCTGTGGTGGCGTGGACGGCGACAAGCCGGCCTGCGTCATGAGCTGCGGCAACGCCGGCGCTGAGCTCGGCCTGCGAGAGGGTGGGGCGCGATGGCTCGCCTTTGCCCCAGTGATAATCGGCGTAGAATTTGATGATGGTTGCGCCGCCGGCGATCTGGTCGCGCACGGCGCGGATGGTCTCGTCGACACCGGCGACTTCCTGTGCGCCCTGCGGGACCGGGACGCCGGGCTCGAAGCCTTTCGGGCCGTAAGCGCCGCGGGCGACGATCGCCTTGGTCGAGACGAGCAGGCGAGGGCCGGGAACGATGCCCTGGTCGATGGCCTGCTTGAGCCCGACGTCGGCGAAACCGGCGCCTTCGGTGCCGAGGTCGCGCTCGCTGGTGAAGCCGGCATCGAGCGTGCGCTCGGCCTGGACGACGGCCCGCGCCGTGCGGAGCGCGAGCGGCTCGTGCAGCACCTGATCGTCCCAGAGGGTCTCGTTGTACGGGTGAAGGAAGAGGTGCGAGTGGCCCTCGATCATTCCGGGCATCAGCGTCGCGCCGGGAAGGTCTATGGTCTTCGCACCAGCGGGCGCGG
>JAFBAM010000063.1 GCA_019247755.1 Sphingomonas sp. | reverse complement strand
AGGTCGAGCAGCTTGGCCGGCGCGAACTTGAACTTCGAAAGCTCGTCCATCGCGTCGAACACCGTGACGTCGGCGTCGAGATGCCGCGAGAAGGGCAGCATCATCGGCGTATAGTACCAGGCGATCAGCGGCCCGCGGATCGAGGCGACATGCGCGTCGAGAAGGCGCTTTAGTGCGGCTTCGCGCGCGTCTTCCGGCATTCCCTGCGGAAGGTGGGGGACGACCACGCGGACGCCCGGCGCATCCTGCGCCTCGCGAACCTGGAGGTACGCAGTTTCCTTCGGGCCAATGTCGACCGGCTCCTCCCAGAAGATGACATTCATCTCGCGGGCAAAGCGACTGATTAGATGCTGCGGCCGCTGGAACACAAAGTTCCACCGCAGGTGCGAAAAGCAAAGCAAGGTTGCGGCCTCTGGTTCGGACGCCGAGGGCTCGGCTTCAGACTCTACAGGCACCCCGACGCGCGTCAGCATTTTCCGTTATTCCTCCGTGCTTTTGGTAATCCCTAGATGAACGGGCGGAACGGCATTGCGGTTCCGCAACGTTGATCGAAGTTAAGGCGAATCAAGCGTTGCTGCGCTGCAGCAATCGCCGAAGCGTTGTGAGTCCGCGCTCGGTTCATTCCGCTAAGGGATCATACCCATGAGGTTTGGCGTGTGCCGCGCCGCGCGGTTGACGCTCGCCGACCGCCGTGGAAGTAGCCGTGCGCAGGGAGACAAGCCGTTGGCAACGACGATCGAAGAGCTCGAAAAGCGCCGCGAGCTGGCCCGCCTGGGCGGCGGCGAAAAGCGCATCACGGCGCAGCATGCCAAGGGTCGGCTGACCGCGCGCGAGCGCCTCTCGGTCCTGCTCGATCCCGGCAGCTTCGAAGAATATGACATGTTCGTCGAGCACAATGCGACCGACTTCGGCATGGACGAGTGGAAGGTCCCGGGGGACGGCGTGGTCACCGGCTCCGGCACGATCAACGGCCGGTTGCTCTATGTGTTCGCGCAGGACTTCACGGTGTTCGGCGGCTCGCTCAGCGAGCGCCACGCGCAGAAGATCTGCAAGATCATGGACATGGCGATGAAGGTCGGAGCGCCCGTAATCGGCCTCAACGACAGCGGCGGCGCGCGCATCCAGGAAGGCGTCGCTAGCCTCGGCGGCTATGCTGAGGTCTTCCAGCGCAACGTGCTCGCGAGCGGAGTCATCCCGCAGATCAGCCTGATCATGGGGCCGTGCGCGGGCGGCGCGGTCTATTCGCCGGCGATGACGGACTTCATCTTCATGGTGAAGGACTCGTCCTACATGTTCGTGACCGGCCCCGACGTTGTAAAGACCGTCACCAACGAGGTCGTCACGCAGGAGGAACTGGGCGGCGCGATCACGCACACGACCAGGTCGGGCGTCGCCGACGTCGCGTTCGAGAATGACATCGACGCGCTGCTCGCGACGCGCGAGCTTTTCGACTTCCTGCCGCTCTCTAACCGTCACGACGACCCGTCGCGGCCGTGTCAGGATCCGGTCGATCGCATCGAGGACAGCCTCGACACGTTGATTCCGCCGAGCGCGACGACGCCCTATGACATGCACGAGCTGATCCGAAAGGTCGCCGACGAAGGCGATTTCTTCGAGCTTCAGCCGGCGCATGCGGCAAACATCATCGTCGGCTTCTGCCGGATCGAGGGCCGGACGGTCGGGGTGGTCGCCAACCAGCCGATGATCCTGGCCGGCGTGCTCGACATCAATTCATCGAAGAAGGCCGCGCGCTTCGTGCGCTTCTGCGACGCGTTCGACATTCCGATCCTGACCTTCGTCGACGTACCGGGCTTCCTCCCAGGCGTCGGGCAGGAGCATCACGGCATCATCAAGCATGGCGCGAAGCTGCTCTTCGCCTACGCCGAGGCGACAGTGCCGAAGATCACGGTGATCACGCGCAAGGCCTATGGCGGGGCCTATGACGTCATGGCCTCGAAGCATTTACGCGGCGACTTGAACTATGCCTGGCCGACGGCCGAGATCGCGGTAATGGGCGCCAAGGGCGCGGTCGAGATCATCTTCCGCAAGGACGCCGACAAGCCGGAGGAAATCGCCAAACGCACCGCCGAATATGAGGAGCGATTCGCGAACCCCTTCGTGGCCGCGAGCAAGGGCTTCATCGACGAGGTGATCATGCCGCACTCGACGCGCCGGCGCGTGGCGATGGGCCTAAGGAAGCTCAGGAACAAGCAGCTCGAGAATCCGTGGAAGAAGCACGACAACATTCCGCTCTGACATCCTGGCAGTGGCTGTTCGCGGCGGTCTACCATCTCGGCTCGCTTGCACTCGTCGCCAGCATCTGCATCCAGATATTCCTTCGCATCGGTGCTTTGTATCCGGCCATTCTCGCTGTCGGGCTCAGCAGGATCGCGCTAGGCGCGTGGCAACTCGCGCAACCGGACTGCTCGACGGTCGAGCGGACTCCGTCCGGCATCGTCACGACGATCACGGTCTGGGCCGTCACGATGCTTCTGCTCGTCTGGGCCCATCGTTATGGAACGGGATCATGAGCACCTACACCGCCACCGTCCGCTGGAACTGCACGGCGAGTCGAGAGGGCTTCACCAAGGGTCAGTATAGCCGCGCGCATAGCTGGGAGTTCGACGGAGGCACCACGGTTCCCGCCTCACCTAGCCCGTACATCGTCCCCGCGCCTTGGTCGGACGCGTCGGGTGTCGATCCGGAGGAAGCGTTCGTGGCGTCGCTCGCCTCCTGCCATATGCTCTTCTTCCTCGATTTCGCGCGCCTCGACGGGTGCGTCGTCGAGAATTATGTCGATGAGGCCGAGGGTGTTCTGGAGAAGCGCGCCGACGGAAAAATGGCGATGACGCGCGTGACGTTGTGGCCGCACGTGACGTGGGCGGGCGACCCGCCCGACGAGGCGGCAATTGCCGATCTTCATCATCGCGCGCATGAGGCCTGCTTCATCGCCAACTCGGTGACGACCGAAGTCAAGGTGGAGCATTGATCCGCGCGTTAGCGGCCCTTTCTTTGCTCCTCGCCAGTGGAGCCGGAGCGAAAACCGATCTTGGCGCAAATGGCGCCTTCGTTGCCGCATTCGGCAAGAGTGGCAGCGTCATCTTGAAGCGCCAGGGCGAGTATAAGGAGACCGTTAAATATACGCCCGGCGCTCTGGTCGAAGCGCCGTTCGGCCCGGTTCTGGTCAGCATCGGCGAGGTGGTCGATGGATCACATGCCAGCTCGGGCAAGGTCGCGGCGGTGTACATGCGGCGATCTGGTCAGGGCCTTGCTGTTGCAAAGCGCTTCGTTCCGGCGATGGAGACCGGCTCCTTCGGTTCGATCGGCAAGTGGCGGGTAAGCCGCGCCTATGGCTCGTTGCCGGTTGTCGAGGTCGAGGGCGGCGGTACGTGGCAAGGCTATACATGCAGCGTCACGACGTTGCTCGAGATCGCGTCGGACAAGCCGCGCGAACTGGTGAACGTCCCGCTCTACTATGATGACGCGGGGGCCGTGGTGGACAGTAAGCCGACGCGGATAGAAGGCCGCATCGTCCGCGCCGTAGCCAACAAATCGTTCGACGTCGATTATTCTGGTACGAGGCGGTTCACCGACCGTTACATCCGGCGCGGCGATCAATATGTGCTCGTCGGAAAGAGCAGTATGGAAACCTGTTGAGGGCAGTCGAATGAAGCTGGGCAGATTGAACCACGTCGGCGTCGCCACTCCTTCGATCGACAAGAGCCTGGAGCTGTATCGAGTGATGTTCGGTGCGGAGCCGCACGGCCCCGCCTTCGACCTTCCAGCCCAGGGTGTCCGCGTCTGCTTTGTCGACACCCCCAACAGCCAGATCGAGCTGATCGAGCCGCTGGGCGAGACATCGCCGATCGCGAAGTTCCTCGAGAAGAACCCGCTCGGCGGGCAGCATCATGTCTGTTTCGAGGTGCCCGAGATCCACGCCGCCAAGGCTGAGTTTGAGGGGAAGGGCGCCCGCGTCCTTGGCGAGCCGCGCATCGGTGCGCACGGCACGCCAGTTTTCTTTATCCACCCCAAGGACATGGGGGGCGTGCTGACCGAGATCATGGAAACGCCGCGCGGCGCTCACTGAGCCTTAGCCTAACGAAAAAAGGCGGCCCGAAAGGCCGCCTTTCCTCTCCGAACATGGAGGCCTTGATCAGGCGACCTGCGCGAGGACCGGCCGGCGGCGGCGGCGCAGGACCATGCCCATGGCGCCGAAGCCGAGGATCATCATGGCCCAAGTCGCTGGCTCCGGGACCGCGGCGTTGGTGATCGTCACATTGCCGCTGATCGCGCCCGCTTCCACTGGCGAGTTGCCGGCGATGGTGACGGTGTATGCGGTATTCGCGAGCATCGGCAGATTGAACTGCTGGATGACCGACGCGGCGGGCGGCGCGAAGACGCTCGTCGTCCCGCCGCCTGCGACCGAAACGTTGGTGAACATTAGGCCTGGGGTGCTGGTGCCGACGAGGAAGTTATAAACTCCAGCGACCGTATTCATGAACGTGAACGACGAGTTGAAGTTCGTTCCCGTTGGGTTCAGGCCAAAGGTGACCGTCGTCGTTCCGCCCTGCGACGCCAACGAAGCCGGTAACGTGGGGTTCGGATCGGTGAGGTTCGTGGCGCCGGTCACGGTGACTGCGGCATTGGCGATCGTTGCGGAGACGAGCGACGCCGCTCCGAGAATCGTGTAGACTAACCTACGCATAACTTGGGGCACTCCCGCTTAGGCAACTCAGGTGACGCCGGTTAACGGGCCGTTAGCTAAGTGGTTCCAACGGTTGTTTAATTTACGTAGGATTTCTACCCAAAGGGGGTGGTCAGAACATAAAAAAAGGGCGGCTCCGAGGAGCCGCCCGATGGTTCAATTACTAGTGACTTACGCGATCTGTGCGAGCGCGGGACGGCGACGGCGACGCATGGCCAGACCGATGCCGCCGAAACCGATGAGCATCATTGCCCAGGCCGCCGGCTCAGGAACGGCAGGGGTGATGGTCACATTGCCGTTCAAGGTCGAAGCGAGCGACGTGCTGCTGTTATTGCCGCCGAAAGCGAACGTATACGTCGCGGCCGCCAGATAGACTGGCGCAGGCAGCGCCAGGTTCGTTCCCGGCAGGCCGCCGAGCGTGCAGAATGCAGGAGCGCAGCTGCCACCAGTCAATGCACCACTTGTGAAGACAACGCCCGTCGTGCTCGTTTGCAGGACGACGTTGTAGACACCAGCGATCGTGTTGGTGAACGTAAACGAGGCGTTGAAGGTCGGGTTCGGGACCGGCTGAATGCCGTATTGGACCGTCGAACTTCCGTCGGCGTAATTGATCACCAGGCTCGGGTTGGCGAACGGGTCACCGTTCGGAGCACTCAACCCGCTTGACGCAGTGACCGTCACCGCTGCGCTTGCCATTGATGCTGTCGCTACTGCGACGGCGCCCACAGCCGTTAGTAGAAGTTTACGCATTTCCGACCTCCCAAAGCTGCCCCGAATCGGCGAGGCGTTAACTCTCTGTTAAACCATTACGCTCTGGGTTGTTAGATGTTTTTTTACTGGGTGATTCCCGCCATTTCTCCTCTAAAAACAGCATCTAGCCACAATAGTTGTCCCATTTCTGGGCAGCTGTGCGGGTATGCATGAGGTTAACGAAGCATGTTACCGCTGTGAGGCTGCAATGCCGCTCGCAGCCGGCGGCAGTTTCTCGATTAGATAGGCGTCCAGCTCTCGCCAAAGCTTCTGCCACGAAGAGTGGCGGATGAAGTCATGCGCCTCGCCTGGGAAGATGAGCGTGCGGACCTCAACTCCGCGCTCCCGCAGGCGTTGGGCGAGATCGACCGTCTCGACCACATCAACGTTCATATCGGAATCGCCGTGAATCAGCAGCACGGGGGAGCGCCAGGTGTCTATATGGCCGACGGGTGATGAGGCGCGAGCGCGGTCCTCATCTTTCTTGTCGACGCCGAAATAGGTGCTGGGGCTGAGGTGCCCCTTGATCGGCGACGGCCAGCTCCAGTCGTACACGCCGTGAATTCCCACGCCGGTCTTGAAGAGGTCTGAGTTCCGGGCGAGCGCCTGACCGGTGAGCAGGCCCCCGTATGAACCGCCCCAGATGCCGATCTTGTTTGGATCTACCCCCGGCTGCGCGGAGAGCCAGCGGCCGGCGGCGAGAACATCCTGATACTCGGTCGCGCTGCGCCAGGCGCGGCCCGGAGCGTCCCGAAAAGCGCGGCCGTAGCCGATGCCGGAGCGGTAGTTGATGGCGAGAACCGCATAACCTTGCTCGGCAAGGCGGCGGTTCATGGCATAGTCGCCGGAATAATAGCCCATGTAGTGGAAGGCGGGGAACATCTGCCGCTGCGGACCGCCGTGGACGTAGATGAGGCCGGGGTGCGGACCGGGGGTCGAGGGCAGGAACAGCTGGCCGGTGAAGGGCAGGCCGTCGAGCGAGGTCAGGTGAACTTCGCGCGGACCAGAGCCGGTTAGCGGCGAAACGTAGCGATAATCGGCGTAATTCTCGCTCAAACGAGTCTTGCCGGTGCTCAAATCGATGATGCGGAGCAGCGGCGCCTGGTTGGGCGAGGCACCGACAAAGGCGGCAAAGCCGCCGCCGATCGAGGCGTGCGCGAGGACGGCGTCCGACTGCGGTACGGCCTTCACCGCGCCGGTCGAGGCGTCGATCAAGGACATTTGGCGTGTGTCGAGGTCGGCGCAATTGTGGATGACCAGCAGCTGAGCCTTTTGAGCCTCGCTCTCGGCGACCATGCAATTGGGCGGCGTTAGCGCCCGCGGCGCCCCTCCCGATGCCGGGATCGAGTAGAGCCGGCCCCAATTGTCGTCCTCGCTATAGAAGACGAGCGTGTCGTCAGAGACCCAGCGGAGCGCCCCTTCGGCATCGTCCATGCCCAGCGTCACCGCGGGTCCGCGGGTGCTCCAGACAGTGCGGATGGCGTGCGTCGCGAGATCGACGATGCCAATCGAGAAAGGCTCGGCCTCGGTCTGATCGGGCGTGGTGCTGTGCTTGCGGCCGGGCAGGCGCAGGAAGGCGAGCTGCTGACCGTTCGGCGAGAGCACGGGAATGGCGAGCCGGTCGACACCGGTGACCAGCCAGTCGATCTCTTGTCCGCCCGGATGGTAGCGGCCGATGAAGGAATAGCCGCGGCGGTCGTCGACGAAGATCAGGTCGCCGGACCCGGTCCACGCGAACTGCTGCCAGCCGGCGCCGCCTTTTGCAAAGACCCTGGGCTTTGCCGAGGGCGCGGCGGTGCTGAGCGCCATCAGGTCGCCCTTCTGCTTGAACAGCAACGTCCGGCCGTCGGGCGTGAAACTGGGATCGGTGGCCGCGCCGACCTTGACCGCCCGGGAGCCCGCGACGGTCGGCTGCAGCCAGAGCGTCGCTTCGGGCGGATCGACCAGGGACGCGGGGTTGAAGGTGCTTTCGCCCCGCGGCTGGCCCGTCATGAAGACGATATGCTTGCCATCGGGTGCGAGTTGAACGTCCGTGATCGGTTGTCCGGCCTCGTCGGTCCGGGTGGCGAGAATGGTTCGGTGGAAGTCGGGTGCCCGGGCGAAAATCACCATGCTCCGGTCAGCCTGCTTTGTGAGCCAGGCGAAAGCGGGGACCTTGGCCGCGCTCACGCTGTCGACATAGGGGAAGTCGAGGAAAGCGGTGTCCGCCTCCGCGCCCTGTGCCGCAGTTGCGAGAGCAAACGAAAGGGCGCCGAGCGCCAAGGGGATCATGCGCATACCGCGGACGCTAAGCGCAGAAATTCACCCTAACAAGCGTGGGCAAAGGGCACTCGGCGTTTCCGGCGGCTCAGCTTGCCGCCGCGACCTCCTGCCGCGGTTCGACTGCCGGCTCAGCGCTGTTGGCCAGATATTTGTGGATGGCAGCGACGACCTGGGCGCCGTCGCCGACGGACGCCGCGACGCGCTTGACCGAGCAGGCACGGACATCGCCGACCGCGAAGACGCCGCGGCGGCTGGTCTCCATCGGCAGGCGGTCGCCGCCAAGGTCCTCGCCAGTAAGCACGAAGCCACGATCATCAAGCTTAAGCCCCGACGCGGCCAGCCAGTCGGTATTGGGTTCGGCGCCGATGAAGGAGAAGAGATAGCGGACTTCGCGGCGCTGCTCGGCCCCGGTCTTGCGATCTCGCCAGGTGACGGCCTGGAGGTCTTCGTCCTGGCCCTCGAGCGCAGTGACTTCGCAGCCGATGACGACATCGATGTTCGGCTGCGCCTCGATCCGATCGATCAGGTACTGCGACATGGTCTCGCGGAGCGGACGGCGAGCGATGAGCGTCACCCGCTTCGCGCGCGCGGAGAGGTATACGGTGGCCTGCCCGGCGGAATTGCCGCCGCCGATCAGCGCGACTTCCTGGTTGGCGCAGAGGTCGGCTTCGAGCGGCGAGGCCCAATAATGAACCGCTGAACCCTCATATTGCTCGAGGTGCTCCACCCCGAGCCGGCGGTAGCGGGCGCCGGTGGCGATGACGACGGAACGGGCCCGGATCCGCTCGCCGGTCGCCAGCAATACGTGGCAGGGGTCGTTGCCGCATTCGAGCTTCACGGCCTCATCAGGGATCGCGACCTCGACGCCGAACTTCTGCGCCTGGCTGAAGGCTCGTCCCATCAGCGCCATGCCGGAAATGCCCGTCGGGAAGCCGAGGTAATTCTCGATCCGTGCCGAGGCTCCCGCCTGCCCGCCGAACGAGCGGCAGTCGATGGTGAGGACCGACAGGCCCTCCGAACCGGCATAAACCGACGTCGCGAGCCCGGCGGGCCCAGCCCCGATCACCACGACGTCGTAAAGCTTGTCCGCATCGATCGGGCCGACCAGGCCTACGCATCGCGCCAGCTGGTCCTCGCTCGGGTTTCGAAGCAGCTTCCCGCTTGGGCAGAGGACGATCGGCAGCTCTTCGGGTTCGACCTTGAACCGCTCGATCAGCACCTCGGCGGAATTATCGTTGGCGGGGTCGAGGCTGCGGTACGGGTGGCCGTTGCGCCGCAGGAAATTGGTAAGGCGGAGCACATCGGCGTCGCCTTCGTGCCCTATCACGATCGGCCCGGCCCCTGCTTCCATCAGGCCGACGCGGCGAAGGATCAGGGCGCGCATCAGCCGCTCGCCAAGATCCGCTTCGGCGACAAGCAGCGCCCGCAGTCGATCCGGGCCGATGGCGACAGCCTCGACGTCGGTCAGGGCCTGTTCGTTGACGAGATAGGGGCGGCCGGAAAGCTGAGCGAGCTCGCCCATGAAATTGCCGCGCTCGTGAGTGACGATATGCAGCGGCTGGCCGCTGTCCGGACGGGTGACTTCGACCTGCCCCGACAGGACCAGCATCAGGCCCGGGCCGGCTTCGCCGACTTTCGCCAGCATGTCGCCCGCCTTGTAGCGGCGTAACTCACCGAAACGCGCGAGGCGCTCGATCTCACTGTCGTTGAAACGCAGGAACATCTGGTCCCCACGGGTGGCATAGGTCTCGCCGCGAGGATCGGTCATTGCCCCTCCGTAAAAAAGTGCCGAGCCGCCAGAGCGGCCCGGCACCCAAAGTTCAAGCCGGCAGCGGCTCTGCCACCAAGGCCGGGGCGGCCTCGGCAGCGACGCCGACCTGCTCGCC